>NZ_JANFYJ010000180.1:0-378 GCF_024460495.1 Hungatella sp. SL.1.14
ACGATATTGGTCGGGTTAAAATCACCGTGGCACAATTTGGTATGCTTTGGCATGCTGTCCAGCTTGGTACGCATGTCGTAGCGTGTGATATCACTTAATTCTTCGGTCTCAAGAATCTGCCTGGACATCTTATCCTTCAGCTTGTTTAACAGAGGACAGTGTTTGTAAAGAATATTCAGATGAAGATCAACCATCTGTTCCATGTATTCTGCAAGCTTGTCAGGGTTCTCATCCATCAGCTGCTGGAGGGTTTTGCCTTCAATGAAGTCAAACGTAATGGACCACTTACCTTCAAATACACCGACTTCCAATACCTTTGGTACGTCAATTCAGCCGGTTTCTTCTACACGCGCGGTAATCAGCGCTTCATTTAACACT
>NZ_JANFYJ010000181.1:0-378 GCF_024460495.1 Hungatella sp. SL.1.14
GCAGCTTGAGAAATGTGGTGTGGAATACTTTGATTTTTACCTGTTCCACAACGTATGTGAGATAAATATAGATGCATACCTGGACGAAAAATATGGAATTTTTCAGTATCTGTTAAAACAGAAGGAGGCGGGGAGAATCCGTCATCTGGGATTTTCGATACACGGAAGCTGCGAGGTGATGAAGCGTTTTCTGGAGGCATACGGCAGTGAGATGGAATTCTGCCAGATTCAGCTCAATTATCTGGACTGGTCCTTCCAGAGCGCGGAGGCTAAAATGGAACTGCTGCGCAGCTGTGGTCTGCCTGTCTGGGTTATGGAACCGCTGCGCGGCGGAAAGCTGGCTGTTTTAGACTGGATGAGAAGAAACAGCTGCTGTAC
>NZ_JANFYJ010000182.1:0-376 GCF_024460495.1 Hungatella sp. SL.1.14
CGCACAGATGCGTTCCGCATAGCAGAGATACTGAAGATTGAACAGAAAATCCTCGCACCAGTTCAATTCCCGGCTGCACTGTAGCTTATATGCGTTCAGAATATCCCGCCGGTACAGTTTATTCCACATGACTCCATAGTAAAAATTGGCCGGTTTTTCCATCATGTGCTCTGCAAAGCCTTTTCTGGTCATAATTTCGTATTCCTTAATATGGCCTTTTCTTCTGATTTTATCGTGGTTGACACGGAAAAAGTGAGTGATAACCATATCGCAGGAGCCATACTCGGTCGCCGATACCATCATTCTTGTAGCATCCGTTGTGATCCAGTCGTCGCTGTCCACAAATTGCAGGTACTTCCCCTCTGCCTGGTCCATG
>NZ_JANFYJ010000183.1:0-375 GCF_024460495.1 Hungatella sp. SL.1.14
CGAAACGTAATGATCATATCCTCTACTACGACTGTACGAATTATTACTTTGAAATTGAGCAGGAGGATGGGGATAAGAAATATGGTAAGAGTAAAGAACACCGGCCCAACCCGATTATCCAGATGGGACTGTTTACAGATGGCGACGGCATCCCTCTGGCCTTCTCCTTATTCCCAGGGAACCAGAACGAACAGACCTCTTTAAAACCGCTGGAAAAGAAAGTGATCGAGGACTTGGGCTGTGACCGATTCATCTTCTGCTCAGACGCCGGTCTTGCTTCAGAGAATAACCGTTTATTCAACCATACAGGAAAAAGAGGGTTCATTGTCACTCAGTCTATAAAAAAACTTGCAGCTGAATACAGAGAGGCAGCGC
>NZ_JANFYJ010000184.1:0-375 GCF_024460495.1 Hungatella sp. SL.1.14
CGAAACGTAATGATCATATCCTCTACTACGACTGTACGAATTATTACTTTGAAATTGAGCAGGAGGATGGGGATAAGAAATATGGTAAGAGTAAAGAACACCGGCCCAACCCGATTATCCAGATGGGGCTGTTTACAGATGGCGACGGCATCCCTCTGGCCTTCTCCTTATTCCCAGGGAACCAGAACGAACAGACCTCTTTAAAACCACTGGAAAAGAAAGTGATCGAGGACTTTGGCTGTGACCGGTTCATCTTCTGCTCAGACGCCGGTCTTGCTTCAGAGAATAACCGTTTATTCAACCATACAGGAAAAAGAGGGTTCATTGTCACTCAGTCTATAAAAAAACTTGCAGCTGAATACAGAGAGGCAGCGC
>NZ_JANFYJ010000185.1:0-375 GCF_024460495.1 Hungatella sp. SL.1.14
GGTTCCCGTCAGAATCTACATGGTAAAGTTCGGTTCCTGACTGCAGCGTAAAACATTTGTCCAGAGCTGAGTATTCTGCATCCATCAGATCACCGCCGGTAAGTTCAAAGACGGGAACCGAGATGCAAAAGTCCATCCAACAACGGGAATGGCATACACTACAGAACTGGGAACGGACCAAAAGGGGAAGCAGTACGAGAGGATTCTGGTCTGGCCGGTCAATGTGTCAAAGTCGGCAAATGGCGCTGTGATAGCGCAGGAAAAAATAAAAACATACCGGATTGCATCAATAAATGCGGATACCGAAGGGGAATATACGATTGGAAGCTTTGATGGAACGGTGTTTAATAAGTCTTTGAATCCGATCGTGGGCAG
>NZ_JANFYJ010000186.1:0-375 GCF_024460495.1 Hungatella sp. SL.1.14
CTCCAGAGCCACATACAACAGACCGCCGGTAGCCATCAACACCAGGTACTTACGCAGGATCAGCGCCATCTGCAGCACCTCCCGTTTGCGCAGCTATCTGAGTCAGATATGACTGCATCACCTCTGACTGGTATGCCGGAGGGACATCTGCTCCGTAAAAGATTGTCAGTACCTCTTCACCGGTCTGGCAGCAGGAGATCCACATATTAATCGCATTACAGTAGGTCGTATGGTAACTGACATGCCACATAGCTGCTGTGATAATGGCCTGCATATCTGCCGCGGTGTAATACCGGCATGGCTGGCCGTCTGCATGGTACTCAATCTGAGTAGCACCAGAAGTTACCTGAATCTGCTTACCAAAGAGGTTCAGCT
>NZ_JANFYJ010000187.1:0-371 GCF_024460495.1 Hungatella sp. SL.1.14
ACACAGTACGGTATGTCAGACCGTGTAGGCATGATTAACTATGATAACGATGTAGACGAGGTTTTCATCGGCCGCGATCTGGCCCATACCAAGAGCTACGGTAATGAGGTGGCCAATGCGATTGACAGCGAAGTGAAGCGCATCATCGACGACTGCTACGCCAAGGCAAAGGATATTATTATGAAGCATGAAGAGGTACTCCATGCGTGCTCCAGGCTTTTAATTGAGAAAGAGAAGATCGGCCAGCAGGAGTTTGAGAGCCTGTTTCCTGTGGAGATCTAAAGGTTAAGAGATGGATCCTGTTTAACAGAATTTTGCAGATACCAAGCGCCAATCTTAGGCATTTTACCGGGCATCTGCAAAATTCTGTT
>NZ_JANFYJ010000188.1:0-368 GCF_024460495.1 Hungatella sp. SL.1.14
TATACTTCCAGATAAGATAAGTGAGTTCCTTTTCTTCGATTTCAGTGATTGTACAATTATCTCTTTTTTCTTCCAGCGCTTTCATTCTTTCAAGATCTTCTTTACTCATACTATCCTCCTCAAAATATTAATATTATCTATTAATGAACCACAAACGCCGAATCTTTTTACATTTCTCACAGTAATACTCATGAACGCTTAAAGCAATCCGGAATCTAGTATCATGGAAGAGTACAATACGTTCTGCCATACAAATAGATTCCGGGTAATGCATTTTTAGACACTTACTTTTCCGCATTCTGCATCCCCTTCCCATGTGATCTTTACTCCCGGCACCGCAATACACCTCGGCTGCCCCGGCACCATTT
>NZ_JANFYJ010000189.1:0-367 GCF_024460495.1 Hungatella sp. SL.1.14
ATCCGGTCACATCGTTTCCCACAGAACAGGAACAGGGAGGACTGGTCTGGGTCCATAGAAAGTTTATCCCGGATAATGCTGCAGAGACCATCGATGGACTTGCGCATATCAGTTGCGCCGCACACGATATAGATGTTGTCCGCCATGGAGATATCGCCTGGCATATCGTGCCTCTTACAAGGCTTAGGACACGATCCAGTATGGCAGGATCCGCACCATTGGCAATACGGATCGTCGCACTGCCAAGCGATATCTCTATGCTTGCAGATATTTCTGGAATTCTGTATGGATCCTCTAACGCTGGCTGGACTGGAAACATGGATTCCGGCCTTTCTGCCTTTGGATTGAAATTTAAACGGACTACCTC
>NZ_JANFYJ010000019.1:0-151052 GCF_024460495.1 Hungatella sp. SL.1.14
TGAATATTGATGAGGAAGCGCATGACATGAGAAAAGGACCTTTCGTTTCACGGAAATTCCCATCTCATAAAACGTGTAAGCTTACGCATGCTTTACCTTGACGCGGCATACTTTTTCAGTGTATGATGATACAAAATCGCAAGGTAATACAATGGAAAAGTCATGAATTGTGATAATAAAAGAGGAATTAAATCAAGAGGAAGACTGGTGAAAGATGAGGAAGAAAAATATGTGGCTTGCCGCCGGTGTACTGTCCGCCGCTGCAGGGGCGGGCTGTCTGCTTCGCTCACAGTATGAGCGGGAGCAGCTGTCTGTAGAGAGGACGGAGATTCTGAATGAAAAGATAACGAGAGACTGCCGGATGGTATTTCTCTCTGATTTACATGACCATGAGTTTGGAGATCATAATGAACGCCTGATTGAAGCGATTGACGGGGTGAAGCCTGATGTGGTTCTGATCGGGGGAGATATGATGGTCAGCAGGGAAAGCGCGGATTTACGGGTATCCCTGGCTCTGGTCGGAGAATTGACAAAAAGATATCCCGTCTATTACGGCAATGGAAACCATGAGACGAGGATGAACTGGGAGCGGAAGAATTTCGGGCTGCAGTACGACATCTATGTGAGAAAGTTAAAGAATATGGGAGTCGTATTACTCTCTGACAGGACAGAAGATTTCCGGGATGATATCGCTGTCACCGGAATCGATCTGGCGGTACGGTATTATAAGAAGTTTCATCCCGGCCATCTGCGTCCGGAGGAGATCGAAAGGCTGGCAGGACCGGCAAAGCGGGAGAAATTTCAGATTCTGCTCTGCCATTCCCCCCTTGTTTTCGACGCCTGCAGGAAATGGGGCGCTGATTTAACACTGTCCGGCCATTTTCATGGGGGCACCATACGGCTTCCGTATCTGGGCGGAGTCATGACCCCTCAGTTTCAGTTCTTTCTGCCGTGGTGTGCGGGTACGTTTGAGGAGAATGGAAAAACCATGATTGTGAGCCGTGGGCTGGGGACCCATTCCATCAATATCAGACTGAACAATAAACCTCAGCTGGTGGTTGTGGATTTAAAGAAAAAATAGTTTTGCCGCCAAATATTTACAGAAGCCGGCGGATTTGATATACTAATCAGTAGCGCTTACTTTCTGGAGCCGGGAGGAATCTATGGGAATATCATATAAGCTGGAGAATTTTGAGGGTCCTCTGGACTTACTGCTCCATCTGATTGAAAAGAATAAAGTGAATATTTATGACATTCCTATTGTGACGATTACGGAGCAGTATCTCGATTACGTAAGTCACATGGAGACGGAGGATTTGAACGTTGTCAGTGAATTCCTGGTGATGGCGGCGACGCTGATCGATATCAAGTCCCGTATGCTCCTGCCGAGAGAAGTGAATGAGGATGGCGAGGAGGAGGACCCGAGAGCCGAACTGGTGGCGCGTCTTCTGGAATATAAGTATTACAAGTATATGGCGTTTGAACTGAAGGAGAAGGAGGTCGGCGCGGACCGTCTGCTCTTTAAGGGGCCCACAGTTCCGCCGGAGGTGGCGAAGTACGAGCCTCCGGTGGACTTAGATGGCCTGCTGGACGGACTGACGCTGGCAAAGCTACAGGAGATTTTCAAGTCTGTCATGAAACGGACGGAAGACCGGATCGACCCGGTAAGGAGCCGGTTCGGCAATATCACGAAAGAACCTGTGAGTTTGGAGGACAAGATTACCTCGGTGCTTCAGTACGCCAGAATTCACCGCAGATTTTCTTTCCGGGGAATGCTTGAGAAGCAGGCGGATAAGACGGAGGTCGTAGTGACATTTCTGGCGCTTCTGGAGCTGATGAAGATCGGTAAGATTCATCTGACCCAGGAGCATTTATTTGACGATATGCTGATCGAGACGCTGGAGCCGGAAGGTGAGGAAGAGGATCTGGACTTATCGGAGTTAGAGGAAGATATCGAAGGGTATAGAGAAGATGAAGAAGAAGTGGGAGGCGCAGGAGTCGCTGCCGATGGAGGAACTGAGAGAGATTACGAATGAAGAGCGAGAGTATGAGGCCGTGATCGAAGCGGTCTTATTTACCATGGGCAATTCCGTCGAGGTGCGACAGCTGGCAGCCGCGATCGGGCAGGATGAGGAGACGGCCCGCTCCGCCGTGAAACGGCTTCAGAAGCAGTATGAGGCCGGCCGGAAGGGAATGCAGATTATTGAACTGGAGAACAGTTACCAGATGTGCACCAGGCCGGAGTATTATGAGAATCTCATCCGTGTGGCAGCTACTCCGAAAAAACAGGTGCTGACGGACGTGGTTCTGGAGACGCTGTCGATCATCGCCTACAAGCAGCCGGTTACAAAGATGGAGATCGAGAAGATCCGCGGCGTAAAGTCCGATCACGCAGTGAACAGGCTGGTGGAATACAATCTGGTATACGAGGTAGGCCGCCTCGATGCTCCGGGCCGTCCGGCGCTGTTTGCAACGACGGAAGAGTTCCTGCGCCGGTTTGGAATCGGTTCGACTCAGAACCTTCCGACTCCCGATCCCGAAACTGCGGCTGAGATCCGCATGGAGGTGGAGGAGGAGTTAAAGGGAAGCGGGGAACTGCTCCCGGAGGATGAGGTGCTTCTGGATGAGATTCCCATCGCGGAGATGAGAGCGGGAGCGGAGGAAGCAGCCGTGACCCGACAGGAGAGTGAAGCCGGGTTTACAGAAGCCAGCTCCGCAGACAATAATAGAAACGAACTACAGCCAAAAAGTGCTGATAACCAGGAGGACATACAGTGACAGAAAAGATCAGAATTAAATACTTTACAGATAAAATTGAGCGTTTATGCTACGTCGGAGGCAAATCCGACTGGATCGACTTGCGGGCGGCAGAAGAGATTACATTAAAGGCCGGAGAGTTTCGGTTAATTCCTCTTGGAATCGCCATGGAACTGCCGGAGGGCTACGAGGCCCATGTGGTGCCGAGAAGCAGTACGTTTAAGAATTACGGTGTGATCCAGACGAACAGCATGGGAGTGATCGACGAAACATACTGTGGGGACAATGACCAGTGGTTTTTTCCGGCTTATGCCCTTCGTGATACGGTGATCCGTGTCAACGACAGAATCTGCCAGTTCCGCATCATGAAGCACCAGCCGGAGCTGTCCTTTGAAGAGACGGACAGGCTTGACCATGAAGACCGCGGAGGCCACGGAAGTACCGGTAAGCAGTAAGCTCCCCGGATGGAGAATTGAATATGAACAGTTATTCCAGAGTGAAAACGGGTTATAATAAGAAGAAAATAAAGGTGCTGATCCTGACGGCCGGTCTGTGCATGGGGCTGACCGTCGGATGCGGGAAAAGTGAAAATAAATATACGTACCGCGATGCAGGAATAGAAGCATTGAATGCTGGGGATTATGAAAGTGCGATTGCTTCGTTCGACGAGGCGATTAACGCCTCCAACGCACTGGTGGGAGCGTTTGATATCGACGTACTGAAATACCGGGCGGAAGCCGAATACCGGGCCGCGGATTACCAGGCGGCCTCGGATACCTACGGGATTCTGATTCAGGTGGATCAGGAACGGCCGGAATATTTGAACATGCGCTGTGTATCCAGGGCACAGACCGGTGATTTAAACGGTGCGCTGGAAGATTATAAGCGTGCTTCGGAGCTGGATACGGAGAAAAATGCTCCGGGCAGGGCGGAGGCGCTTCTCGCGGCCGGAGCGGCGTTAGAGAACCAGGGAGCTGCCGCCGAGGCTATGGCGCTCTATGAGAGTGCAAAGGCGGAAGGCATCGAAAGCGCCGAACTGTATAACCGGATGGGCCTCTGCAAATTTGGGGAAAAGGATTATGAGACGGCTATTACCTGTTTCGCCCAGGGGTTATTAAAGCCGGACGCCGCCTCAGTGCCGGACCTGATTTATAATCAGGCGGTTGCGTACGAGTACAAGGGAGACTTTGACAAGGCTCGGGAGCTGATGGAGCAGTATGTGGCAGGAAACAGCTCGGACGAAGAGGCTGCGCGGGAACTGGAATTTCTAAAAAGCAGATAAGCCGCTGTGTTATTTTGAGTGGTATATGAGCCTCAAAGGTTGGGTTGGAATAAAGATGAGGTAATGGATTAGGAGATCAATGGCTGATTTAGTGGAGTTAAAGGAAATCGAAGAGCGGGTCATACTGGTGGCCGTGAGTACGGAAGAGGGAAGCCTGGCAGCCTCCTCCTTGGATGAGCTGGAAGAGCTGGTAGAGACGGCGGGAGCCGTCACGGTGGATAAGATGATCCAGAACCGGGAGCGGATTCATCCGGGCACGTATCTGGGCAAGGGAAAGATCGAAGAGGTGAAGGAGCGTGTCTGGGAGCTGAATGCCACCGGTATTGTCTGCGACGACGAGCTGTCCCCCGCACAGCTTCGGAATCTGGAGGATGCCCTGGACACGAAGGTTATGGACCGTACCATGGTGATTCTTGACATTTTTGCCTCCAGGGCGACCACCAGGGAAGGCAAGATCCAGGTGGAACTGGCCCAGTTAAAGTACCGGGCTGCCAGACTGGTGGGAATGAGAAATTCGCTCTCCCGTCTGGGCGGCGGAATCGGAACGAGAGGTCCCGGCGAGAAGAAGCTGGAGGCGGACCGCCGTCTGATTCACGACCGGATCGGCCAGCTAAAAGCGGAGCTGGAGGATGTGAAGCGCCACAGGGATGTGGCCAGGCAGCAGCGCACAAGGAATCATACGCCGGTGGCAGCCATTGTGGGCTACACCAACGCGGGAAAGTCCACGCTGCTCAATACGCTTACGGACGCCGGAATTCTGGCGGAGGACAAACTGTTTGCCACGCTGGACCCGACGACCAGAAACTTAGAACTTCCCGGCGGGGAGCAGATTCTTCTGACCGACACGGTCGGATTTATCCGGAAGCTGCCCCATAATCTGATTGAGGCGTTTAAGAGCACACTGGAGGAGGCAAAATACTCGGACATCATCCTTCACGTGGTGGACTGCTCCAATCCCCAGATGGACATGCAGATGTATGTGGTCTATGAGACGCTGAAGGATTTGGGGGTTCACGACAAGGAAGTGATCACGGTCTTTAATAAGATCGATGCAGCAGGTGAGATGAGGATCCCCCGCGATTTATCTTCCGATTACCAGGTGAAGATATCGGCAAAGACCGGGGAGGGACTGGATGAGCTCCTCAATCTGCTGGAGAGTATATTAAGGAGCCGGAAAGTATTCCTGGAGCGGGTATACCCCTATCAGGAAGCCGGAAAGATTCAGCTGATCCGGAAATACGGACAGCTTCTGAAGGAAGAGTACCGGGACGACGGCATTTTTGTCAGCGCCTATGTGCCTGCGGAGATGTATACAAACCTGATTTAAAAGCGTAAATGTACGGCTGTGAAGCACATCGGACGAAATGATGGTTGAGAAACTGTGGCAGTTGTGTTATACTGGCAGACAGTCCGCAGTTTTGCGATAAGTGACTTGAAGCTTATAAGAAAACATAATAAGACACAATATCTGGTTTTAATGTTTTTTGCGAAACCAGATATTGTGTTTTCGTTTCTCTTCTGCTATAATAAACAATGCACCGGTTAAGGCGGTGTCACGGTTGTAAAAGGAAAGGAGTCAGGTATAGATGATAGCAGTATTGAAAAGAGATGGGGAGGTCGCTGAATTCAGTCTGAATAAGATAACGGAAGCGATAAAGAAGGCATTTAAGGCTACGAAGAAGGATTATAATAATGAGATTCTGGAGCTGTTGTCCCTCCGTGTCACGGCAGACTTTCAGGAAAAGATGAGAGACGGCCAGATAACGGTTGAGCAGATTCAGGACAGCGTTGAGCATGTTCTGGAGCAGACCGGTTATACGGATGTGGCAAAGGCCTATATTTTATACAGAAAACAGAGAGAAAAAATCCGTAATATGAAGAATACCATCCTGGACTACAAGGATGTGGTAAACAGTTACGTGAAGGTGGAAGACTGGCGTGTCAAGGAGAACTCGACTGTTACATATTCCGTAGGCGGTCTGATCTTAAGCAACTCAGGCGCAGTTACGGCCAACTACTGGCTGTCCGAGATATACGATCAGGAGATTGCGGATGCCCACAGGAACGCAGACATCCATATCCACGATCTGTCCATGCTGACAGGCTACTGTGCAGGCTGGTCCTTAAAGCAGCTTCTCATGGAAGGCCTGGGCGGCATTCCGGGAAAGATCACTTCATCCCCTGCAAAGCATTTATCCGTGCTCTGCAACCAGATGGTTAACTTTTTAGGCATTATGCAGAATGAATGGGCAGGAGCCCAGGCATTCTCCTCTTTCGATACCTACCTTGCTCCTTTTGTAAAGATAGATAACTTAACCTACCCGGAGGTAAAGAAGTGCATCGAGTCCTTCATTTATGGTGTCAATACGCCAAGCCGCTGGGGAACACAGGCTCCGTTCTCCAATATTACCCTGGACTGGACCGTACCGGGTGATATGGCAGAGCTTCCGGCCATTATAGGAGGAAAAGAAGCGGACTTCAAGTACAAAGACTGTAAAGCAGAGATGGACATGATCAACAAGGCCTTCATCGAGACGATGATCGAGGGAGATGCCAATGGCCGCGGCTTCCAGTATCCGATTCCGACCTATTCCATTACCAAGGATTTTGACTGGTCCGATACTGAGAATAACAGGCTGTTGTTTGAGATGACTTCCAAGTATGGAACGCCATACTTCTCCAATTATATCAACAGTGATATGGAACCCAGCGATGTCAGAAGCATGTGCTGCCGTCTGCGCCTCGACCTTCGTGAGCTGCGCAGGAAGACGGGCGGATTCTTCGGATCAGGCGAGAGTACCGGATCTGTCGGCGTTGTAACCATCAATATGCCGAGAATCGCTTATCTGGCAAAGGACGAAGCCGATTTCTACAGCCGTCTGGATCATATGATGGATGTTTCCGCCAGATCCTTAAAGACGAAGCGGGAGGTCATCACCAAGCTGCTGAACCAGGGACTATATCCTTATACCAAGCGGTATTTGGGAACCTTTGAGAATCATTTCTCCACCATCGGCTTAATCGGCATGAATGAAGTTGGATTAAATGCCGGATGGCTGGGCGAAGATATGACAAGCACGAAGACGCAGGAATTCACGAAGAACGTATTGAACCATATGAGAGAGCGCCTTTCCGATTATCAGGAAAAATACGGCGACTTATACAATTTAGAGGCCACACCGGCGGAGTCCACGACCTACCGTCTGGCCAAGCATGACAGGAAGAAGTATCCGGATATCAGGACGGCAGGAGCCGAGGGTGACACGCCATACTACACCAACAGTTCTCATCTGCCAGTGGATTATACGGCTGATATATTCGATGCGCTGGATATTCAGGATGAACTGCAGACCTTATATACGTCGGGAACCGTGTTCCACGCTTTTCTGGGTGAAAAGCTTCCTGACTGGGCGGCCGCGGCGAGACTGGTACGCACCATTGCAGAGAACTACAAGCTTCCATACTATACGCTGTCTCCGACGTATTCGATCTGTGCAGAGCACGGCTACCTGATCGGAGAGCACAGCGTCTGCCCGATCTGCGGGAAACGTGCTGAGATTTACAGCCGTATCACCGGCTACTACAGACCGGTACAGAACTGGAACGAAGGCAAGACTCAGGAATATAAGAACCGTACCACCTATGACATTACCGGTTCCGTATTAAAGAAGGGAAACAAGGGAGCGGAGACCGTGAAGGAAGCCGTTCATAATGCGGAGATTCCGGCGGGATCCTACCTTTTCACGACCAAGACGTGTCCAAACTGCAAGATGGCGAAGCAGTTCTTAAAGGATGTGGATTACGAGGTGGTGGATGCAGAGGAAAACGCAGAGCTGGCAGAACAGCTGGGCATTATGCAGGCGCCGACTCTGGTCGTCATCAAGGATGGTCAGGTGAAGAAGATCGCCAATGCATCTAATATCAGAAAGTATGCGGAGACCATTGCATAAGCCATACTTGAGAGAATCCGATTAATAAGAGACAGAGTGCCGCAAAATCACGGGATCATGAGTGGTTTTGCGGTACTTTTATAAAATCATTTTCATATGGAGAGGAGAATATGCGGTGAAGCGCTTTTTAAATTGCAATGCATCGGATTTTGAGAAGATGAATGGGAAAGAACTGGTGGAATCCATTGCCTCCAGCGAGGGCCGTGTACTGGTCTGTGAGACGATCGGGACGACACAGCCAATGCTGGGAGATGTGAGCAATGCAGAGCTGGCCGCGGCTATGGGCGCCGATGTGATTCTGTTAAATATCTTTGACGTGGACCACCCTGTAATCCACGGGCTTCCTCCTGTCGATGGAGCGGACATCATACGGAAGGTGAAGGCGCTGACCGGGCGGCCGGTGGGCATCAATTTAGAGCCAAAGGAACAGGGCGTCGAGAGTGCGGTGGAAGCAGATGCCATGTGGGGGATCACGGGAGGCCGTCTGGGAACGCTGGAAAATGGGAAAAAGGCAGTTGCCATGGGAGTCGATTTCATCGTCCTGACGGGAAATCCGGGGGTCGGTGTCACCAACCGGGCCATCGCAGAGACGCTGGCGCTGTACCGGAAGGAGTTTGGGGATGCCGTTGTCCTGGTGGCCGGAAAGATGCATGCGGCAGGAATTCTGTCAGAGGCCGGGGAGAAGATCATTACGCGGGAGGATGTAAAGCAGTTTCGCGAAGCGGGCGCCGATGTGATCCTGATGCCGGCTCCGGGAACGGTTCCGGGAATTACCATGGAATATATCAGAGGGCTTGTCTCCTTTGCACATGAGCTGGGAGCGCTGACCCTGACCGCTGTAGGGACGTCCCAGGAGGGCTCGGACACGGCCACAATCCGGGAGATTGCGCTGATGTGCAAGATGACCGGAACGGATATGCATCACCTGGGAGATGCCGGATACGGCGGTATGGCGCTTCCGGAAAATATCCTGGAATATGGAAAAGTAATCCGCGGCGTGAGACACACATACCATCGGATGGCGGCTTCCATCAGGCGTTAGGGACGGTAATGGATACAGTATAATATGAAGTAGCCACAACAGAGATTCTGTGCTATAATGGTACAGAATCTTTGCCGTTCCAGTCAGAAGGAAGCAGATTTTGACCGGTTCGGCGGTTCGAATCTAATCAACCAGGAGAGAAAGAGTATGGGGAGAGAGAAATTTTCATCCCGGCTGGGTTTTATTCTAATTTCAGCGGGATGCGCAATCGGACTCGGCAATGTATGGCGTTTTCCATACATCGTAGGTCAGTACGGCGGCGCGGCATTCGTATTAATTTACGCGGTATTTTTAGTAATACTGGGTCTTCCGATCGTAGTCATGGAATTTGCAGTGGGAAGGGCAAGCCAGAGAAGTGTGGCGCTGTCCTATGATGTGCTGGAACCAAAAGGAACAAAGTGGCATTACGCAAAATATCTGGGAATGGCAGGTAATTACATCCTGATGATGTTCTACACTACCGTTGCCGGCTGGATGATCTTATATTTCCTAAAGATGGCCAAGGGCGATTTTACAGGCCTGGATGCGGCCGGTGTCGGCGCGGAATTCGAGGGAATGCTGACGAATCCGGTTCTGATGGCCGTATTTATGATTCTTGTTGTAATTGGCTGTTTTGCAGTCTGTGCAAAAGGACTGCAGGGCGGTGTGGAAAAGATCACCAAGGTGATGATGGTCTGCCTTTTGATTCTGATGGTAATTCTGGCGATTCACTCCGTTTTGATGGACAACAGCGGACCTGGACTGGAATTCTATCTGAAGCCTGATTTTGGAAAGATTAAGGAAGCCGGTCTGGGAGAGGTAATCTTCGCGGCCATGGGACAGGCATTCTTTACGCTGAGCCTGGGAATCGGCGCACTGGCTATTTTCGGAAGCTATATCGGGAAAGAACGCAGTCTGATGGGCGAGGCGCTCTCTGTTACGATCCTTGACACGTTCGTAGCCTTTATGGCAGGCCTTATTATTTTCCCGGCATGTTTTGCGTTCAGCATTGAACCGGGTCAGGGACCGAAGCTGATCTTCGTGACACTGCCCAACGTATTCAACAATATGGCGGGAGGGAGACTGGTTGGGACGCTGTTCTTCCTGTTTATGTCGTTTGCGGCGGTCTCCACGGTTATCGCCGTATTCCAGAATATTGTGTCATTCGCCACGGATTTGACGGGCTGCACCATCAAGAAAGCGGTTATGTGCAATGCCGCTGCCATCATCCTGCTTTCCCTGCCGTGTGTTCTGGGATTTAATTTATGGAGCGGTTTCATGCCATTTGGCGAAGGGAGCAATGTCCTGGATTTAGAGGATTTTATTATCAGCAATAACCTGCTTCCGCTGGGAAGTCTGATCTATCTGGCCTTCTGTACCACAAGGTACGGCTGGGGATTTGAGAACTTCATGAAGGAAGCCAATGAAGGAAAGGGAATCAGGTTCCCGAGATGGGTGAGGGGCTATGTGACATTTGTCCTGCCTGTGATCGTACTGTTTATCTTTATTCAGGGGTATATAGCCAAGTTTTAGAGACGGAATATAAAAAGAAAGGGAAGCATTTGAGCGTGTGGCCGGAGTTATGGTGACCGGGCGCTTAAATGCTTCCTTTTTCTGTCTGATGGCTTTTGCCTGTCTTACAGCTAATTCCTGCCCGTCAGCCCGCGTATCACTTCCCCTGCGATCAGGAGACCGGCAACCGGGGGAACGAAGGAGACACTGCCCGGTACGGCGCGCTTCGAGGTGACCTCCCCGCTGTCTTCCAGCGGCTTTTGCGGCTCCTCCTTGGAATACAGGACTTTCAGAGAGGTAATTCCCCGTTTCTTAAGCTCCCGGCGCATGACTTTGCAGAGCGGACAGACCGAGGTTTTCGATAAATCCGTGATCTCGAACAGCTCCGGATGAAGCTTGTTGCCTGTTCCCATGGAGGAGATGATCGGAATGTCATGCTCTATGGCGTACTGGACCAGGGCCAGCTTGGCCGTGACCGTGTCGATGGCGTCTGCGATGTAGTCGACTTTGTATGGAATCTGTTCAAACAGAGCTTCAAGGTTATCGGGGAGAACGAAGGTCTCAAACGGAAAGACCTCCGCCTGTGGATTGATGTCCTGGATTCTCGTTTTCATGACCTGAGTCTTGTACATGCCCACAGTACTGTGATAGGCAATGCTCTGACGGTTGATATTGGTTATGGAGACCGTGTCGTTGTCAATCAGAACGAGGCGGCCGACGCCGCCTCTGGCCAGGGCTTCAATACAGTGGGAGCCCACTCCGCCGACGCCGAAGACGGCGACGCAGGAACCTGCCAGCTTTGCCATGGAGTCCTTACCCAACAGGAGCTCACTCCGTGAGAATTCATGAATCATGACAGTCACCATCCAGTTTCTTCTGTTCTTCCACCAGATCGGCCAGCGTGATGTTGTCCACAACCCCGTTAATCGCCTGATCCAGCTGTTTCCATACCGTCAGTGTAGCACAGTGGCCGGAACGGATACACTGGTTTAATTCATCCTCCATGCATGCTACCGGGGCAAGACTGCCTTCGGTAAGACGCAGGATCATACCGACGGTATAATCGGAAGGTTCTTTCGTCAGATAATAGCCGCCCTGCGCACCTCTCATGCTTTTGACATAGCCGGCGCGGCTTAAGATTGTCACAATCTGTTCCAAATATTTGTCTGATATCTGCTGGCGTTCGGCTACCTGGTTGATTTTCGTACATTCACCGGGATGCAGGGCGAATTCCAGCATCATACGAAGGGCATACCGTCCCTTTGTAGAAATTTTCATGGTCTTTTCCCCTTCCTATCATTCTTATCTGTTTAGTAGGATATAAAGTATTTTACACGATGCAAAGACAAATGTAAACAGTTTTTATACACAGGGATTTTATGGTATAATAGATGGAGAGAATGGCTGCCTGTTTATCGAAAGCGGCCCGGAAAGGGAGGTATGTGCGATGACAATGAAGTGTCCTGAATGCGGTGCGGAGTTTGTGGATGGAAACGAGGTGTGTACGGACTGCAAGACTCTGCTCATTCCTAAAGAGGAGCGAAGCGCGGGAGAAGAGGAGTTAATAACAGAGGGCGTCGATGTGGAAATACTGACGACTGTAAACGACCACCTGGAAGCGGAGCTGCTGCAGGGAATCCTGGCGAATCAGGGGATTCCATCGTATTCCCAGGATGAGGAGAGCGGCGGATATATGAGGATTTATATGGGATACTCTATATTCGGGGAGAAAATCTATGTGCGTTCCTCTGATTTTCCTGCCGCGCAGCAATGCCTGAAGGAATGGGAGGACGGGAAGAAAAACGGCGGTGTGGAAGTTCTGGAAGGCGAGGAAGAAGCGGCCGGAGACGACACTGGAGAAAACACCGGGGATTTTGAAGATGACAGCGAAGGCGGCGGAGGCAACCCGCTGATCTTAAAGGACCGTCGTACGGCGGCAATCATTATCCTTGCAGCCGCGGTTATTCTGGGATTTATCGCGGTATTCCCGCCGATTCCGTAAGCGGAGAAGGGGGCGTGGTTTCCTGCCAAATTTCGATGAAATGATTGTTTTTTCCAGTACTTCGTTATATAATAGGGTACGCGTAAAATAATAATTTAGGAGTGTGCAAAATGAGCAAAGTAAGAACGAGATACGCACCGAGCCCAACGGGGCGCATGCATGTCGGCAATTTAAGAACCGCGTTGTACGCATATTTAATTGCAAAGCATGAAGACGGAGAGTTCCTTCTCCGTATCGAGGATACGGACCAGGAGCGGTATGTGGAAGGTGCTGTCGAGATTATCTATAGAACGCTTGAGGAGACCGGGCTGGTTCATGACGAAGGACCGGACAAGGATGGCGGCGTGGGCCCTTACGTTCAGAGCGAGCGTCAGGCTTCCGGTATTTACCTGGAATATGCGAAGCTGCTGGTGGAGAGGGGCGAAGCGTATTACTGTTTCTGTACACAGGAACGCCTCGATTCCTTAAAGCAGACGGTGGAAGGCCAGGAGATCATGACCTATGACAAGCACTGCCTCTCCTTATCCAGGAAAGAGGTGGAAGCCAATTTAGCCGCCGGTATGCCTTACGTCATCCGCCAGAACAATCCGACCGAGGGAACCACTACATTCCATGATGAGATTTATGGTGACATTACGGTGGACAACTCCGAGCTGGATGATATGGTGCTGATCAAATCGGACGGTTATCCGACGTATAATTTTGCCAATGTGGTAGACGATCATTTGATGGGAATCACCCATGTGGTCCGCGGCAATGAATATCTGTCTTCCTCACCGAAGTATAACCGTCTCTACGAAGCGTTTGGCTGGGAAGTTCCGGTTTATGTGCACTGTCCGCTGATTACGAACGAAGAGCATAAGAAGCTGAGCAAGCGGAGCGGCCATGCCTCTTACGAGGATCTGATCGAGCAGGGCTTTATTTCCGAGGCGGTTGTCAACTATGTGGCGCTGCTGGGCTGGTCTCCGGTGGACAACCGTGAGATTTTCTCTCTGGAGGAGCTGATAAAGGAATTTGATTACCATAACATCAGCAAGTCCCCGGCCGTGTTCGACATGACGAAGTTAAAATGGATGAACAGCGAATATATGAAGGCCATGGAGTTTGACCGGTTCTTCGAGATGGCAGAGCCCTATATCAGGGAAGTGATCAGAAAAGATCTGGATTTAAGAAAGATCGCCGCCATGGTGAAAACGAGAATCGAAGTATTCCCGGATATCGCAGATCACATCGACTTCTTTGAGACGCTGCCGGAGTACGATCCGGAGATGTACGTTCATAAGAAGATGAAGACGAATAAGGAGACCTCCCTGACGGTTCTCACAGAGGTTCTGCCGATTCTGGAAGCACAGAATGACTTCAGCAACGACGCATTATACGAAGCGCTGTCGAAGTATGTGGCGGAAAAGGGCTGTAAAACAGGCTTTGTCATGTGGCCCATCCGCACCGCAGTTTCCGGAAAGCAGATGACGCCGGCAGGCGCTACAGAGATTATGGAAGTGCTCGGCAGGGAGGAATCCATTGCGAGGATTCGGAACGGAATCGAGCTGTTAAGCCGTTCGTAAAAGCAGAAACGAATGGAAACGGGTAACAGATAAGAAAAGATAAGAGAATGGCTTTTTGGAGCGTGCCTGAACGGATGGTTCGGACACGCTCCAGAGCGTGTTTAAAGAGAAGGGAAATCCGGATGAGTTCAGAAGTACTGTTTGAAGGCGCGCAGAAGGCCGCAGTGACTCACGATAAGGGGCCCATGCTGGTGCTGGCCGGTCCGGGTTCGGGTAAGACATTTACCATAACCCACCGGATTAAATATTTGACGGAGGAATGCAGCGTGAATCCGTCCGGTATCCTGGTCATCACCTTTACGAAGGCGGCGGCCACGGAGATGAAAGAGCGATATGAGAGTCTGTGCGGCGGGACCCCGTCATCTGTCAGTTTCGGCACATTTCATGCCATTTTTTTCCGAATCCTAAAATTTGCATACAGATATGACGCGCGCAATATTGTGCGTGATGAACAGCGGATGCAGTATATCCGGGAACTGATGGAGACAAACCGGGTCGAGGTGGAAGATGAGGCGGAGTTTGTAAGCGCTGTTTTATCTGAGATCAGCTCCGTAAAAGGAGAGATGATCCATTTAAATCACTACTATGCGAAGAATTGTTCGGAAGAGGTATTCAAGAAGCTTTACTCAGGCTATGAGGAGCGGCTCAGGAGAGCAAATTTAATCGATTTTGACGATATGCTGGTTATGTGCTACCAGCTGTTTCAGGAACGGAAGGATATCTTAAGCGCATGGCAGAGGAAATATCAGTACATACTGGTGGATGAGTTTCAGGATATTAACCGGGTTCAGTATGAGATTGTGCGGATGCTGGCGGCACCTGAGAATAATCTGTTTATTGTGGGAGATGATGATCAGTCCATCTACCGGTTCCGCGGCGCGAAGCCGGAGATTATGCTGGGCTTTGAGAAGGACTACCCCAATGCTGAGCGTGTCCTGCTCAATATCAATTTCCGCAGCACAAAGGACATCGTGGATACGGCGGGCAGGCTGATTGCCCACAATAAGACGCGCTTTCCAAAGGAGATCATCACAAAGCAGGGCAGGGGAAAGCCTGTGGTTACGAGAGTCTGGAAGGATCCCCAGGAGGAGACCCTGGAGATTGTCCATGAAATTGCCGATTACGCGGCGGCGGGATACGCCTGGTCTGATATTGCAGTCCTCTATCGGACCAACTTGGGGCCGCGTCTGCTGATCGAGAAGCTGATGGAGTACAATATTCCCTTCTGCATGAAGGATGCCGTGCCGAATCTGTACGATCACTGGATTGCAAAAAATCTGATCGCCTATTTAAATGCTGCCGCCGGAGATTTGAGCCGTTCCTGTATTCTCTCGGTGATCAACCGTCCAAACCGGTACATCAGCCGGGATGCACTGGAACTTCCAGTCGTGAATTGGGAGGCGGTTAAATCGTTTTATCAGGATAAAGGCTGGATGGTGGAACGGATCGAGCAGCTGGAGTACGATTTGAAATTCTTAAGGCAGCTGGCGCCTGCCGCTGCGGTGAATTATATACGAAAGGCGGTGGGATATGACGATTACATCAGAGAGTATGCGGAGTACCGCCGTATGAAACCGGAGGAACTGTTTGAGGTCCTGGACCAGCTGGCGGAGAGCGCTGCGGGCTTCAAGACGGTGGAAGCGTGGTTTGCCCATATGGAGGAGTACGCCAGGGAACTGAAGCTTCAGGCACGTTCCAGGGAGAAGCGGACGGAGGGCGTTTCTCTGATGACAATGCACAGCTCGAAAGGGCTGGAGTACCGGATTGTGTATATTCTCGATGCCAATGAAGGCGTCACACCGCACCACAAGGCGGTTCTGGACGCGGATATGGAAGAGGAGCGGCGCATGTTTTACGTCGCTATGACGAGGGCGAAGGAGCGGCTCCATGTCAATTACGTAAGCGAGCGGTACAGTAAGAAGCAGGAGGTGTCCCGGTTTGTCAAGGAGTACCTGGGACGGGAGTAAACTGTAACGAAAGGAGCACAACATGGATTCATGTGTACACATCTATTGCGGAGATGGAAAGGGAAAGACGACGGCAGCCGTGGGACTGGCTGTCCGCGCGGCCGGATGCGGGAGAAAGGTTCTGATTACCCGATTTTTGAAGACTGACCATTCTGGTGAGGTGGCAGCACTGGGGCTGATACCGGGGATTACGGTTACACCGTGTGAACAAAGCTTCGGATTTACCTTCCGTATGACGGAGGAACAGAAGAAGGAAGCGGCTGTGTATTATACAGCGCTGCTAGACAGGACACTGAAGAAGGCAGCAAAAGGCGGTTACCATATGCTGGTTCTCGATGAGATCATGGCGGTCATGAATTGTGGCCTGGTACAGGAGGAGACCGTCAGAGCGTTTATCACAGGACGCCCCTCTGGACTGGAGGTTGTTATGACAGGACGGGAGCCGTCTGAGGAACTGATTTCACTGGCGGATTACGTGTCGGAGATCCGAAAGGTGAAGCATCCTTACGATCAGGGGATTTCTGCGCGGGAGGGAATCGAATATTAACAGCCTGAACGGCAGCAGCTGTTAGAAGTTTATTCCGTATCAGACAGAAATCCCTTGATTTTTACTGCATAGTCTGATAGAGTGGAAAGAGACGAGGCAGTCGTCAAAATAATAGAAAAAGAACATTACAAAAAGAGAGGTATCGACATGGCACAGGATCCGAATTTAGACCAGGAGAACATGGAAGAGCAGGAGGAGATGACCGTTACACTGACTCTGGACGATGGTTCAGAAATCGAGTGTGTGGTTCTTACCATCTTTACGGCCGGCGAACGCGATTACATTGCTCTGCTTCCGATGGAAGGTGCTGAGGCGGAAGAGGGAGAGGTTTACTTATACCGTTATTCCGAGTCAGAGGATGGACAGCCGAATCTGGAGAATATTGAAGATGATGACGAATATGAGATCGTAGCGGATGCGTTTGACGAATTGCTGGATGATGCAGAATACGATGAACTGGTAGGCGAAGACGAGACGGAATAAAGCGAATAGGAAGGCGGGGCTATTGTCTAAGGATGATAGCCTCTTCTTTTTAAGAGGCGGACTGTGTCCGTATGGCGGCCTGCCTGCGGGAATAAACGGTGATGCCGGAAAGGAGAAGAGGATGAAGAAAATTATTGATGCAAAGGGCCTTCCGTGCCCCCAGCCTGTAATAAAGGCAAAAGCGGTATTAAAGGAGATGGCGGAGGGAACGGTTGAAGTTCTGGTGGACAATGAGATTGCGGTACAGAACTTAATGAAACTGGGCGGTTATTTTGGACTGAAGCCGGTATCAGAAAAGGTTTCAGAGGAAGAATTCCGGGTAAGCTACGACGTCACGGAGCGGAACGGGGAAATGCTGCCGGGGGACGGCAGACAGCCTGCCGATGCGGAAGCAGTAACGGAAGCAGAAGCCTGTACCCCGGATGCCAGACGGAAGGGGCAGGTGGTGGTGATTTCCTCCGACTGCATGGGAACCGGGGATGATGAACTGGGAAGGCAGCTGATGAAGGGATTTCTCTATGCCCAGACCCAGCTGGACGTGCTTCCTGATACGATTCTGCTCTACAACGGCGGCGCAAAGCTGTCGGCAGAAGGATCGCAGTCTGTGGAAGATTTAAGAAGTCTGGAGGCGCAGGGAGTGGAGATTCTTACCTGCGGCACATGTTTAAATTATTACGGCCTAAGCGGGAAGCTGGCAGTGGGAAATGTCACCAATATGTACGATATTGCCGAGAAGCTTTCCGGGGCCTCCTCCATTATCCGGCCATGATGCAGAAGAAAAACAGGGAAGAGACGGTTGTTCATACCTTCTGTCCGGTATTTGATGAGAACTCCAGAGTTCTCATGCTGGGAACCATGCCGTCTCCCAAATCCAGGGAACAGGGGTTTTACTACGGTCATCCCCGCAACCGTTTCTGGCCTGTGCTGGCGGATCTGTTGGGGGAGCCGGCTCCTGAAACGATTGAGGAAAAGAAAAGCCTGGCGCTGCGCCATCATATCGCTGTGTGGGATGTCCTGGCCGGGTGTGATATCTGCGGAGCAGATGACAGTTCCATTAAAAATCCGGTTCCCAATGACATGAATGTGATTTTTTCCAGGGCAGATATAAAGGCAGTCTTTACGACAGGAACGAAGGCGGATGAACTGTATGGCAGATACTGTTTTTCCCAGACCGGGATCGCCTCTGTCCGGCTTCCGTCGACCAGTCCCGCCAACTGCCGGACTGGTTATGAGGAATTGAGAGCAGCCTATTCACAGATTTTGAAATACTTATAAAATGCAAAATTTATGTAATTTTCCTTTAAAATCCTGCATAAATAAGTAAAAAAGCAGGGTTAATGCGAGTCATTTTGTTGACAAAACGGTATTTTCGTTTTATAATTCACTCAGCTAAAATATAAACATCAGAAGGCAGGCTGAACTTATACACGTCAACAGTAAAAACAGATCAATCTGTTTGAGGAGGAGAATTATGATGAATACTAAGAGTGAAACTAAGGCAGCAACGAAGGCGGCAGAGACGAAAGCGGCTGAAACAAAGACAGCAGAGAAAACACCGGTTAAGGCAACTCCGTCAGAGGCTAAGAAGGCTCCGGCAGCAAAACCGGCGGCAGAAAAGAAAGCGGCTGCACCAAAGAAGGCTGCTCCGGCTAAGAAGGAAGCGGAACCGAAGGCCGTTCCTGAGAAGAAGGAAGCTGCGCCGAAGAAAGCGGCTGCTAAGAAGCCTGCAGCGAAGAAGGAAGTAAAATCTTCCGTAGTAATCGAGTATGCCGGCAGACAGATCGTTGCCAGGGATGTTCTGGAGGCTGCGAAGAAGGCTTATGAGTCCATGAACAAGGGCACTGCCATCGAGACGATAGAGATCTATGTGAAGCCGGAAGAGGGCGCTGCTTACTACGTTGTAAACGGTGAAGGTTCTGATCAGTATAAGGTACAGTTATAATTCAATACATAGAACATGACAGGGTGCTGTAAAATGAATGGACGCGGATTTCCGCGGCTGACGTTCTTTTTACAGCACCTTATTTTTTTACTGTGAGCGGGACAGATACTGATTTAATGCTTCAGGCTGTAGTAAGTGTCCCCGGCTGATGATACGCGGCGGTACAGCCGGATCAGCATCAGGGTACAGGATACGGTAAAGAATATCTCCAGTGCGCTGCTGACGATTCCGGCCAGGAGTAAGAGCATGGCCGACAGCACGGTGATGACATTTAAACAGATAAAGTAGGAACGGTATCCGTCCCGATTCATGCAGTAGAGCTTCCACACAATCAGATAAAGGCAGCCCAGCAGCAGCACGGAGGCGCTGAAGGCGAATATTACGTGAAGAAATGCCCGGAAAGGTCTGTTTTCGGGGAGATATGGCGTGGTGACCGCGAAGGCCAGCAGAATCAGCGCGCTGACGCTTGTAACGGTTTCCTTCCGGTTGCGCGGCAGATGATGAATAATTTTTCTTAACACATAGTAAAAATAGGTGCCCACAATGATTCCCCACAGGAGAAATGCGTTCTTCCGGTTGGCCAGGCTGCCCAGCACGGAGAAATTCAGCGTGAACCAATCGGTTCCCCAGGCAAAAAGAAACGTGTAAACGGGAATAATAAAATAAGCGGTAATGTTTAAGATCATGTCGTACCTCACAGGTTCATTTGTTGAAGGGTCGTTTTACGTCTCCTATTTATTTTTATCATATAGTTCGAAAATAATTATAAAGAAAGTGTGTAAATTGTCGAAAAAATTGGAAAAATAAAGGTAAAATTTTCCGGTGTATCTCAACCGCACTTCACCTAAACAGGAAAAATCAGATCGAAATATTGACGAAAAAGGCCGGATCTGGTAATCTGATGGAAGAAATTTTTGAGAAAAATGAGGAATTGTGATGACAGAGCTGCCTGAGGCATTTAAAGAGAAGATGAAGAGCCTTCTGGGAACGGAATACGAGGCGTTTCTGGAAAGCTATGAGAAGGAACGGGTGCAGGGACTGCGGCTGAATCCGGGAAAGACGGATGAGAAAGAGTTCCTGGCGAAGGTCCCGTTTCACTTAACGAAGATTCCGTGGGCGAGGGAGGGATACTACTACGATTCTTCGGACAGACCGGGGAAACATCCATACCACGAGGCGGGGCTGTATTACATTCAGGAGCCCAGCGCCATGGCAGTGGTGGAACTTCTGGATCCGAAGCCGGGAGACTGTGTGCTGGATCTCTGCGCAGCGCCGGGGGGAAAGACCACCCAGATAGCAGGCCGCCTGATGGGAGAGGGATTTTTGCTGAGTAATGAGATCCATCCGGCCAGGGCGAAGATTCTCTCACAGAATGTGGAACGCATGGGAATACGGAACGCGGTAGTCGCCAATGAGACGCCGGAACGGCTGGCAGAACGCTTTCCGGAGTTTTTTGACGGGATGGTGGTGGATGCGCCCTGCTCCGGCGAGGGAATGTTTCGGAAGGATGAGGAGGCATGCCGCCAGTGGAGTCCGGATCACGTGGTCATGTGCGCGGCAAGACAGCGCCAGATTTTAGATTCCGCGGCTCGGATGCTGAAGGCAGGCGGACGCATGGTCTATTCTACCTGTACCTTTTCGCCGGAGGAGGACGAGCAGACGATCGAAATGTTTCTCTCGGAACATCCGGAATTTGAGATAGAGGATATGGGAGTACGGGAAGGCCTTTCGCCGGGGAAGCCGGAATGGGGAATATCAGCTGCAGAGACACTCCGGGGAACTTACAGAATATGGCCCCATTTATCAGAGGGGGAAGGCCACTATCTGGCGGTCCTTCGAAAGACGGGGGAGGATTGCCGGGCATGGAAACGAAAGGCCCCGGCGTATTTAAAGGACAAGGCCGTGCATAAGGAGTATGAAGGCTTTTGCCGGGATCTGTTTACCGATCCGGAGCGTTACCTGGACAGGGAAGAGTATATTCTGTTCGGAGACCAGCTGTACTTACTTCCGCCTCAGATGATCGATCTGGCGGGATTAAAGATAGTGCGCCCCGGCCTTCACATGGGAACAATGAAGAAAAACCGCTTTGAGCCGTCCCATGCGCTGGCGCTCTCCATGAAGAAGGAAGAGGCAGTACGCCGGTTTCCCATGAAGGCGGAAGGGCAGGAGGCAGGCCGTTATCTGAAAGGGGAAACACTGCGGATCGACGACTGGCTCCGGCCAGAGGAGTCAGAAAACTGCCGGTTAAACGGGCAGAAAGGCTGGGTCCTGATGACCGTGGACGGCTGGCCCCTGGGATTTTCCAAGCTGGCCGGCGGAATCTTAAAGAATCATTATCCCAGGGGACTGCGCTGGCTGTAAAGAGCCAAAGGTAAGTCCATCCCGAAGAGAGGACGCATATCGTCCGGAAGAGGGGCCTCGAAGTGAAGAGGCTCCTTTTTAATGGGATGGATGAAGTCAAGCTGCCAGGAATGGAGTGCCTGTCTTCCGATCAGGCGGTAGTCTGGATTGTAGAGAAAATCGCCGGGCAGCGGGTGGCCGATATGCTTCATGTGGACCCGGATCTGATGGGTTCGTCCGGTCTCCAGGCGAAGCTCCACTAAGGAACAGTTCGTGTCTGGATTATAGCACAGCGTGCGGTAATGGGTTCTGGCAGAATCACCCCGTTCAAAGTCCACACAGCGTTCGATAGTGGAGGTTCCGGCCCGGGCGATGGGAGCATCGATCACGCCTTCCGGGGGAACCAGGCCTGTGGCCGCGGCCAGGTAACATCTGCGTATGGCATGTGTGCGCACCATTTCAGACAGAATACAGGCGCTGAGTGCGTGCCGGGCCAGAATCAGCAGGCCTGTTGTGTCGCGGTCGAGCCGGTTAATGGCACGGTACGCGGCAGTCTCGCCCTTTTCACCTAAGTACCAGGCAATTCCGTTGGCCAGTGTGTTATCGTGATTCCCCTGTGACGGATGGATGGGAACACCGGCGGCCTTGTTGATAACAAGAAGGTCACGGTCCTCGTAGCAGATGTCCAGATCCATGGGTATGGGGAGGATGTTTTCTGAGCCGTGGTCTTCCGGCAGTGTGACGGAAAGCGTGTCGCCTTCGTTCAGGCGGTGCGTCGTATAAATGGGGCTGCCGTTCTTTAAAATGGAATGTTCCGTGCGGCGCAGCCGGCGGATTAGTGCCGCGGAATATCCGTTTGACAGCAGGAACTGTTCTGCCGTCTTTTGCGTGTCGTGCTGTTGTATTAAGTATGTCATCGTCGTTTTCATGGCATAAATTTTATCATGGAAGGCTTCGATTGACAAGAAATTTTAAATATGTATAATTGTCTTATAGAATTCCGACAATTTGCGGGCATCGGACCAAATGCTGACAGGAAACGAAGAAAGGACTGACGATTATGATGAATGAAGAGCTTTACGAGGCACTGGAACAGGAATTTGAGAAGAATCATGTGGACGAAGACGTGGAGGATGTGCTTCTCGACCTTGCGGAACATATGGCGGATCAGGGAATTATGGATAAAGAAGTTATTTTTAAGGAATCCTATGGAAAGACAAGCGTTGAAGGCTGCGGAGTCTGTGCGGAGGAAGACGGGGAGATCAGTGTGCTGATCAAGTGGATCCGTGTGGGAAAAAAGGAATTTGAGATTGACGATTACTTCCTCTAAGGACAGTCCGTATTACGAATGCGGAAGTCAAAATCTCCGCAGGCGGGACCGGAAGGACCGCTGCCGGAGAAAATAAAATGGAGGAAAGAATCAAATGACTGGAATCAGACAGCAGTATACAGCAAAAGATCTTGGGATTGACCTGCTCTGTGATATAGCGGGCGCGTTCCTTTTTAATATCGGCATCTATAATTTTGCGGTGAATGCGGAGTTCGCCCCGGTCGGCGTCTCCGGTATCGCCCTTATTCTTCGCTATTTATTCGGGCTTCCCATGGGTATCGTGAGCATCCTGCTCAACATACCGATCCTGCTGGTCAGCTATAAGCTGCTGGGCAGGCGGTTTCTGCTTCGCTCCATGAAGAGTATGGTGATCTTCGCCCTCGTGTTGGACTATGTGATGCCAATCATTCCCGTCTATGACGGCAATCCGTTCTATGCCTCGATCTGTACCGGTATTTTTTCGGGGCTTGGGCTTACGATCGTCTATTTAAGAGGCGGTTCCACGGGCGGCACGGATTTCCTCGTTATGGCGATCAGAAAGCTGTTCCCTCATCTGACGATCGGTCAGATCTCCCTGGTGGTGGATGCCATCGTCATCATCGCGGGCGGCTTCGTGTTCCGTAATCTGGACGCGGTGATCCTGGGCATGATCTCGTCCATCGTGACTACCATGGTGATTGACAAGATCATGTACGGTCTTGGCGCCGGAAAGCTGATGCTGATCGTTACCTCGTGTGAAGCGGCGGTGGCGGAGGCCATCGAGGAGGCCACCGGGCGCGGCTGCACGTTTCTGGAAGGGCAGGGCTCCTATTCTCTGGATGAAAAGAAGGTGGTTATGTGCGCATGCAACAACAGCCAGGTAATTCCTATCCGGCGGGAGGTTCATGAGATCGACAAGGGCGCGTTTATCATCATTACGGATTCCAATGAGGTATTTGGTGAGGGATTTAAACCAATTGATATGATTTGAGCGGAAAAGATCAAAAAGGAGCGGGAATGCTTAATCATTCCGCTCCTTTTTTGACTCTGAACCGCTTTTCCGTTCTTTTGACCGACTGGACAGATGCTTCTGCTTACTGGCGGCGTGATCGACGATAGTATCCTTTTTTAAGAAGCTGGCCCGCTTGATGATGTCGGTGCCGAATTTGCTGCGGATCTGGTCCACGGCCTTTTCCATCTCCTTCATCTTCCTGGACTGCTCCGATTCAAACAGGCTGATCTGGGTGAATTCGTCGTCAGATATCTTTGTGGCGCGCACTCCGATCAAACGGAGCGGAGTGAGATCCCAGAACTCTTTTAACAGACGGCAGGCATTCTCGTAGAGCACCGTGGTGGAATCCGTGGGGCTGTTTAAGGTCGCCTGGTGGGACTGCACATGAAACTCCCAGTCTTTGATCTCTACACAGACACAGTCGCATATCACGTGGTCGGCACGGAGCCGCGCCCCTACGGTCTCGCAGAGCGACAGGAGAACGGTGCATGCCGTATCGAAGTCATCCACATCCCGGGACAGAGTGGTGCTGTTGCCGTATCCCTTGCCTGTGGGTTCACGTTCTGCCACGGGGGAGGGATCGATTCCGCAGGCGTAGCCGTGAATCTGTATGGCATACTTCTCTCCCAGAAGCGGTTTTAACAGCTCTACATCGCAGGCGGCCAGCTGGCCGATGGTGTGGATTCCAATCCCCTCCAGTTTTTTCTGGGCGGAACGGCCTACAAAAAACAGTTCCCGGACGGGGAGGGGCCACATCTTTTTCGGGATTTCGTCAAGAAAGAGCGTATGGCACATGTCGGGCTTCTTAAAATCAGAGGCCATCTTGGCCAGAAGCTTGTTCGGTGCGATACCGATATTCACAGTAAATCCCAGTTCCCGGAAGACCCGTTCACGAATCTGATTGGCAGTGGTCCACGGATCCCCGAATAAATGGATGGTAGAGCTCATGTCTAAAAATGCCTCATCGATACTGAATTTTTCAATATCCGGGGTGTAATCGGATAAGAGGTTCATCAGGAGGCCGGAATAGTGGATATAGACATCGAACCTGGAGGGAACGACACACAGCTCCGGGCACTTGCGCAGCGCCTGGACCAGCGGTTCTCCGGTGGTGATCCCATACTTCTTTGCCGGAGTGGACTTGGCCAGCACAATGCCATGGCGGGAAGCGGCGTCCCCGCCTACCGCGGATGGGATGGTGCGTAGATCCAGGGCCTTCGGATCCTCTGCCAGCCGGCAGACAGATTCCCAGCTTAAAAATGCGGAATTAACATCAATGTGAAAGACAAGCGGACTCTGCGTCATAAGATTCCCTCCATTCTGTCTTTATTATATCGAATATACGTTCGCAAGTAAAGCGGAAACTTTTGTCCAAACGTAAGGTCGGGACTCTTAACCGGAATAAATAAAAAAAGGAAGGAATAGGATAAAATAAAATCATACAGGGTGGTATGAGGATGAAGCAGGTCATACTATTTTTTCTGTGTCTTTTGCTGTGCACGGGAATATGCGGGAGGACTGCGGCGCAGGCGGAGACGGATGGGCAGGAACAACAAAATCAGAAGGATGAACTGGGGCTGTATGCACAGTCGGCTGTTTTGATGGACGCGAAAACAGGCAGAATCCTGTATGGGAAAAATGAGGGCGTGGCCCGTCCCATGGCAAGTACGACGAAGATTATGACCTGTATCATAGCCCTGGAATATGGAAATCTCTCTGACACCGTGACCGCCTCCCAGAATGCGGCGGCTCAGCCGAAGGTCCATCTGGGCGTGTATAAGGGGCAGACCTTCCGGCTGGAGGATTTGCTCTACAGCCTGATGCTGGAATCTCACAACGACGCGGCCGTAATGATCGCGGAGCATGTGGGCGGAAGCGTGGAGGGCTTCGCGGCCCTGATGAATCAAAAAGCCCGGGATTTGGGATGCAGTGACACGTATTTTATCACCCCCAACGGGCTGGACGCCAGCAGGGAGGAGAACGGCCAGATGAAGGAGCATTCCACTACGGCTGCAGATCTGGCGCGCATCATGAATTACTGCATCGGGATGTCTCCCAAAAAGGAAGAGTTTCTGAAAATCACGGGTACGCAGAGCTATTATTTTACGGATCAGGAGGGGAAGCGGTCCTATAACTGCCAGAACCACAATGCGCTTCTGACGATGATGAGCGGCGCTTTTTCCGGCAAGACAGGTTTTACGGGGGGAGCGGGTTACTCCTATGTGGGGGCGCTGGAGGATGGAGGAAGAGAGTTTACCATTGCGCTTCTGGGCTGCGGCTGGCCGCCGCACAAGACGTATAAATGGTCAGATGCCAGGAAGCTGTTCGGATATGGGATGGAGCATTATCAGTACCGGGAAGTCTACCAGGAGAAGACATTTCCTGAAATACCGGTGGAAAATGGAGTCCCGCGTTCCGGTAATCCGGGCGACCCGGTGGTGGTTCACGCCGGTTTGAATCTGAAGGAGGAAGAGAAGAGCCTGAAGCTTCTTATGGCAGAGGATGAGGAGGTGACCGTATCCGAAGAACTTCCGGATACCCTGGAAGCACCGCTGAAAAAAGGGCAGACGGTGGGAACGGTGACCTACCGCCTGCAGGGAGAGACTGTGAAGACGTTTCCGGTTTATCTGACCGAAGATGTGGAAAAAATCACCTTTCGGTGGTGTCTCGATCATGTGATACAGCTCTTTCGGGCGCCATTTGCATTTGTCAATGAATGTCTGCCTGCTCTGTGAGCAATCATGCTCTCTGCATTGTACAGAAATGGCCCCAAACGCCGTTTGACATCACAGCTTTTGACTGTAAGCGGGGGCTTTCAGGAAACGCGTATTTGTGGTATACTGGGAACACTTGTATCCGATAAATACTGAGGTAGAATGAACGAAAGAAAGAGGCGTACATCATGGAACAGAATGTAAACAGAACAGCAAATCACTGCACAGGAAGGATTCCCCTGGAGGGACTTCCCAATACCAGGGATCTCGGCGGAATCCGGACTATGGAGGGAAAGAAGATTTTACCGGCACGGCTGATTCGGAGCGGGGCGCTCTATGAGGCCACGCCGGCGGACTTGGAAAGGCTGGTGGGAGAGTGGCGTCTGGGGACGGTGGTGGATTTCCGGACAGCCGTGGAGAGAAGCCAGAAACCGGATCCGGACATGGACGGCGTCACCAATATTTTTAATCCGATTCTGAATGAGGAGACGGTGGGAATTACCTTTGAGGATGAAGAGGAGGGAAAGCCGAAGCAGGATGCCATCCTCGGAATGCTGGAACACGCCTCTTCTCTGGGCGGAGATCCGGAGCTCTATGTGGATAAGCTTTATGAAAATCTCGTTGTGGATGAACATGCATCGTCATATTACGGCCGCTTTTTCGACATCCTTCTGGAGGCGGATGACCGTGCGGTACTCTGGCACTGTACAGCCGGAAAAGACCGGGTGGGTGTGGGGACAGCCCTGCTGTTATCCGCCCTTTCCGTAGACCGGGATACGATTATCCGGGATTTTGTCAGAACGAATGAATTTGTGATGGAAAATGCGGAGAAGACCGCGGCTCTGGTGCGGGAGAAGACGAAGGATGCGAGGCTTGCGGAGTGTGTGAAGGTGCTTTTGACGGTATCGGAGGATTATATCCGCCATGCGTTTTCTGCCATGGAGGCGGCCTGCGGTTCCGTGGAAGCCTATCTGTATGAGCGGATCGGTTTAAATGAGCGGAAGCGGGCGGAACTGAAACGGAAGTTTCTATTGTAACAGGCTGTCAGGAACTGTAACCAGGAAAGAGAAAATGAATCGAAATCTTAACGGCGGGGGTTTTAAGAAACCGGGGATTATGCTATACTGGGAGGCGTGTTATTTACCGATGAAAGGATGACAGATCTGTATGAATATGAAAAAAATTATAACCGTGCTGGTAGGAAACACGCTGTATGCACTGGCTGTATCCCTCTTTATCCTTCCAAACGGCCTTATTACCGGGGGGACGACGGGACTTGCGCTGGTGGCCCAGTATAAACTTGGAATTCCCATTGCGGCGTTTGTGGGTGTCTTTAACGTGGTGATGTTTGTGGCGGGCGCGGCGGTTCTCGGCAAAGCGTTTGCCTTTACGACGATCATCAGCACGTTTTACTATCCGTTTATTCTCGGCGTTTTTGAAGGGCTGTTCGGCACCGCTCCCATCACCGGGGACACGATGCTGGCGACTGTCTTTGCCGGTCTCTTTATCGGCGCCGGAATCGGTATGGTAATCCGGGCGGGAGCATCGACCGGAGGCATGGATATCCCGCCGCTGATTCTCAATAAAAAATTCCGGCTTCCGGTCTCCATGACGATGTCGGTGTTTGACTGCCTGATCCTGCTGACCCAGATGGTATTCGCGGGTAAGGAGAAGATCCTGTACGGAATTCTGCTGGTACTTCTTTACACCATGGTGCTGGATAAGGTACTGATGATCGGCCAGAACCAGATGCAGGTTAAGATTATCAGTGAACAGTGTGAAATCATCAGTGAGGCCATCCAGAACAGGATGGACCGCGGGACAACGCTGCTTCTGATTGAAGGGGGCCATTTGAGAAAGGCTTCCTATGCAGTGCTTACGGTCATCTCGGGCAGGGAGCTGTCGAAGCTGAATGAACTCGTCATGGGACTGGACTCCAATGCATTTATGATTATCAACCAGGTCAGCGAAGTGCGGGGCCGTGGATTTACGCTTCACAAGGAGTATAAATAGGGCCGCAGCGCGCTCCAAACTGTGAAGGAGCCGGAGAGAATCTTACAGAAAGCTGACTAACATTTACAGTTTTGGAAACTCTATTGACTTCCTGTTCTGCGTGGTATATACTTTGCCCGAAGCGCAGAAAGGAAGTGTGCACTTATGGCGGGAAGAGGAAAGCTTATGGCCGTTCTGCTGGCTGTTATCACGGTGCTGGCGTTGGGCGGCTGTTTTAAGAAAAGTATGTCACCCGGAGCGGGAGCTGCGGAGACGACAGCGGCAAATGCCACAGAGGCTGTGAGAGAAGAGGCTGCGCCGCTTCACACGGAGACAGAAAAAGAGGACGAGACGGCTCCGGCGGCTGAGGAGAACGAGGAGCGCGCGGCAGACGGTCCGGGTGCGGATGCGGAAGACGCGGCTGAATCGGGGGCCGGAGTTCAGGATATTGAGGCCTTTGCGGAGAGGATTCAGGAAGCAGTGGCGGACAGGGATATGGAAGCGTTGGCAGATCTCTCGGCATTTCCGCTGAATCTGGAGACCGCAGACGGAGAGAAGATGACATTTGAAGACCGGGACGAGTTTTTAAAGCAGAATCCGGACCTGATCTTCGGAGACGACTTAATGGTGGCGATTGCCGGAGTGGACACAGCGACTCTGGAGGCGAATGCGGACGGTGTGACGATGGGAGAGGAAAATCCCCATATCCGTTATAAGAAAACAGAGGATGGAACGTTTGGCATCACGGATATCCGGGAGTAGCGTAGGCAATAGTTACAAATTAAACAATCAAAACTTGTGTATTTCGCCGGAAGTAAAGAAAGATTGTGAAATAATGCTGACAAGTTCTTGGGACTGCAGGACGTGGATTATGAAAAATCCATAGAATGCAGTTCTTTTTTTTCCAAAAAAACCTTGAAATTTGTCATAATTAATTATACAATTATAATCGGCAGAAATTGGTGTTATTCTACGGATCTTTGTTAATTGCTTAACAGAGTCCGTACAAATATTACAAAATGGAGGATTGCAAAATGAGTAATTCAGCACAGACATCAGCAAGCAACAGAATCAATGCCTTGCTTGATGAGAACAGTTTTGTTGAAGTCGGCGCCTATATTACGGCCAGAAACACAGACTTCAACATGACATCAAGGGAAACCCCTGCTGACGGTGTTGTTACCGGTTACGGTACCATCGAAGGATGCCTTGTGTATGTGTACAGCCAGGACGCTTCCGTACTGGGCGGTTCCATCGGCGAAATGCATGCAAAAAAAATCGTTAATCTTTATGCGGCGGCCATGAAGACGGGCGCTCCCGTCATTGGTCTGATCGACTGCGCAGGCTTAAGACTTCAGGAAGCTACCGATGCCCTGGATGGATTCGGCCAGCTTTATTTAAGCCAGACCATGGCTTCCGGTGTGATTCCCCAGATCAGCGCGGTATTCGGAACCTGCGGCGGCGGTATGGCGGTATCTGCAGCTATGGCTGATTTCACATTTGTGGAGAACAGGAACGGAAAGGTGTTTGTGAATTCCCCGAACGCACTGGCTGGCAACTATACCGGCAAATGCGATACGTCGTCCGCTGATTTCCAGAGTAAGGAAACCGGACTGGCGGATTTCACAGGCGATGAGGCGGAGATCTTAAACGGTATCAGAACCCTGGTTACCATCCTCCCGGCCAACAACGAAGATGACATGTCTTATGACGAGTGTAACGATGATTTAAACCGTGTGTGCTCCGACCTTGCAAACTATGTGGGAGACACGGCGATCGCGCTGACTCAGATTTCTGATGATAATTTCTTTATGGAAGTAAAAAAGGATTACGCACCTTCCATGGTAACCGGATTCATCCGTTTGAACGGAACGACGGTGGGCTGTGTTGCCAACCGCACGGAATCCTACGATGAGAGCGGCTTGAAGACTGCTGAGTACGATGCGGTTTTAACCTCTCAGGGCTGCACCAAAGCGGCTGAATTCGTGGAGTTCTGCGATGCATTTAATATCCCGGTGCTTACCCTTGTCAATGTAAAAGGATATAAGGCCAGCAAGTGCACAGAGAGAAAGATCGCCAAAGCGGCGGCCGGACTGACATATGCATTTGCCAATGCGACCGTTCCGAAGGTAACGGTTGTTATCGGACAGGCATTCGGAACCGCTTATTTAACGATGAACAGCAAGTCAATCGGTGCTGATATGGTTTATGCATGGCCGGATGCTTCCATCGGTATGATGGATGCAAAGGAAGCAGCGAAGATTATGTATGCGGATGAGATCGGCAAGGCGGATGACAGCGTTTCCTTCATCAATGAGAAGGCGGAAAGCTATCAGGCGCTGCAGTCCAGTGCACTGGCTGCTGCAAAGAGAGGCTATGTTGATGATATCATCGATGCAAGCGAGACTAGAGCCCGCGTGATTGCTGCATTTGAGATGTTATTCACGAAGAGAGAGGATCGTCCGGATAAAAAACATGGCACGGTCTAGAATGAGGTGACAGGTATATGAAACTGAATATGAAACGAGTAGCATTAGGACTTTGCATGGCAGCCTGTCTCTTTTCATTATCTGCTTGCAGCAAGGCTGACAGCGCTTCCACAGAGGTCGATGTCAACATTCAGGCTCAGTTAAGCCAGATGGCTTCCGGATATTTAAACTCTTACGTGAACATTCCGGATGATCAGCTGGATGAAGTGAGAAACCAGACTGCAAAGCAGAGCGAAGCTCTTGCCGAGGGCGTGGACTCCTGGAAGAACGTCAAGCATGATCTTGGCGCTATGATATCCGTTGAGGACACGGCAGAGGTAGAGGAGATTGACAGCGGCTACAGCGCAACAGTCCATGCGGTTTTTGAGAAGAGAGAGATGGACTTCGGCATCACGACTGACAGGGAAGGGGCGATTACCAGCGTTTCCTTCGTTCCGGAGTACACATTAGGCGAAAATATGGAACAGGCCGCCATGAATATGCTCATGGGTATGGGAACCGTATTTCTTGTCCTGATCTTTATCAGTTTCCTCATCAGCTGCTTCAAATACATCAACCGTTTTGAAGAGAAGATGAAGAACAGAGGAAAGAAAGAAGAACCGGCGCCATTGCCGGCTGCGGAACCGGAACCGGCAGTTGTTCAGGCAGAGGAAGAAAACCTGGCCGATGATCTGGAACTGGTAGCAGTCATTACAGCTGCGATAGCAGCATCTACAGGAACGAGCCCAAGCGGTCTTGTCGTACGCTCCATCAGACGTGCACCGGCGGGAAAATGGAAAAAAGCATAATAATCAGGAGGATTATCATCATGAAGAATTATACAATTACAGTTAATGGTAATGTTTATGACGTAACCGTAGAAGAAGGAACCGGAAGCGCGGCACCGGCAGCAGCACCAAAGGCAGCTCCTGCGGCGGCACCGAAGGCAGCTCCGGCAGCACCGAAGGCAGCAGCACCGGCCGGAGCAGCCGGATCCGTAAAGGTAGCGGCTCCGATGCCAGGCAAGATCTTAGGCGTTAAGGCAAATCCTGGACAGGCTGTTAAGAAGGGCGATGTAATCGTTATTCTTGAAGCCATGAAGATGGAAAATGAAATCGTAGCTCCTCAGGATGGAACAATTGCAGGCATTAATGTAGCAACCGGCGATTCCGTAGAAGCAGGTCAGACACTGGCTACATTAAACTAAGGCAGAGCTTCCGCCAGATAGAGGCGGATTCCATATGGAGGGATTAACATGGATATATTTAGCACATTGAACAATCTTCTTCATCAAACAGCATTCTTTAATATGACAGGCGGCAATCTGCTCATGATTCTGGTTGCATTCGTATTCTTGTATCTTGCGATCAGACATGGATTTGAACCGTTGCTGCTGATTCCTATTTCATTCGGAATGCTGCTTGTTAATATCTACCCGGATATTATGAAGGAAATTGGTGCAGATGGTTCCGGCGGCGGACTTCTGCAGTACTTCTTTAAACTGGACGAATGGAGCATCCTGCCTCCGCTTATCTTCATGGGCGTCGGCGCGATGACGGATTTCGCTCCTTTAATTGCCAATCCGAAGAGTTTCTTACTCGGTGCGGCTGCACAGTTTGGTATTTACAGCGCCTACTTCCTGGCAATTCTGTTGGGATTCAATGGAAAAGCGGCTGCTGCTATCTCCATCATCGGTGGTGCTGACGGCCCTACTTCCATCTTCCTTGCGAGCAAGCTGGGACAGACTGCATTGATGGGACCGATCGCTGTGGCGGCTTATTCCTACATGGCCCTCGTTCCGATCATTCAGCCACCGGTTATGAAGCTGCTTACTACCGAGAAGGAGCGTAAGATCAAGATGGAACAGCTGCGTCCTGTTTCCAAGCTTGAGAGAATCTTATTCCCGATCATCGTAACGGTAGTTGTTTGTATGATCCTCCCGACTACAGCACCACTCGTTGGTATGCTGATGTTAGGCAACTTATTCAGAGAGAGCGGCGTTGTGAAGCAGCTGGCAGAGACAGCGAGCAACGCGTTAATGTACATCGTAGTTATCCTGCTGGGAACGTCTGTAGGCGCAACCACGAGTGCAGAAGCATTCTTAAACTTGAACACATTAAAGATCGTATTCCTTGGTCTTGCAGCATTTATCGTTGGTACGGCGGCCGGTGTGCTGTTCGGAAAGCTGATGTGTGTGCTGACTCACGGAAAAGTAAATCCGCTGATCGGTTCTGCCGGTGTATCCGCAGTTCCCATGGCGGCACGTGTATCCCAGAAGGTCGGTGCTGAGGCAGATCCTACCAACTTCCTGCTGATGCATGCGATGGGCCCGAACGTGGCAGGCGTTATCGGTACCGCGGTAGCGGCCGGTACCTTCATGGCTATCTTCGGAGTGAAATAAAGATTTTTCATGTATCGCACCCGGCGGCCGGACACCGCCCGCCGAGTGCCCATAACAAGGAGGTAAAATAATGGCAGAAATAGAGAAAAAGCCGGTTAAGATTGTAGAGACCGTCCTTCGTGACGCTCACCAGTCTTTGCTTGCTACGAGAATGACAACCGAGCAGATGCTTCCGATTGTCGATAAGATGGATAAAGTCGGCTATTACGCGGTAGAGTGCTGGGGCGGCGCTACCTTTGACGCGTGCCTTCGTTTCTTAAAGGAAGATCCGTGGATCAGACTTCGTAAGCTGAGAGACGGCTTCAAGAACACGAAACTGCAGATGCTGTTCCGTGGACAGAACATTCTGGGCTACAATCACTACGCAGACGACGTGGTAGAGTACTTCGTTCAGAAGTCTTTATCAAACGGTATCGATATTATCCGTATTTTCGACTGTTTAAATGATATCCGCAACTTACAGACCGCTGTAAAAGCCTGCAACAAAGAGAAGGGCCATGCACAGGTTGCGCTCTGCTACACGCTGGGCGATGCTTATACACTGGATTACTGGAAAGATATTGCCAAGAGAATTGAGGACATGGGCGCTGATTCCATCTGTATCAAGGATATGGCCGGTCTTCTGACACCTTATAAGGCAGACGAGCTGGTACGCGCATTAAAGGAATCCACTGCGCTTCCGATCGATCTTCACACCCACTACACCTCCGGTGTCGCTTCCATGACCTACTTAAAGGCGGTAGAAGCAGGCTGCGATATCATCGATACCGCAATGTCACCTCTGGCACTGGGAACCAGCCAGCCGGCTACCGAGGTTATGGTTGAGACCTTCCGCGGAACACCGTATGACACCGGTTATGATCAGAACTTACTGGCAGAAATCGCCGACCACTTCCAGCCGATCCGTGAGGAAGCGCTTAAGAGCGGCCGTTTAAACCCGAAGGTTCTGGGTGTCAATATCAAGACCTTACAGTATCAGGTACCTGGCGGCATGCTTTCCAACCTGGTAAGCCAGTTAAAGGAAGCAGGACAGGAAGACAAATACAGACAGGTTCTGGAGGAAGTCCCGAGAGTAAGAAAAGACTTCGGCGAGCCGCCGCTTGTTACTCCGTCCTCTCAGATCGTAGGTACTCAGGCCGTATTAAATGTAATCAGCGGCGAACGCTACAAGATGGTAACAAAAGAGTCCAAGAAGATCCTTATGGGCGAGTTCGGACAGACGGTTAAACCGTTCAATGCGGAAGTCCAGAAGAAGATCATCGGTGACGAGACACCGATCACCTGCCGTCCGGCAGACTTAATTGCTCCGCAGCTTCCTCAGTTTGAGAAGGAATGCGCGCAGTGGAAGCAGCAGGATGAGGATGTGTTATCCTACGCGCTGTTCCCGGCTGTAGCGAAGGAATTCTTCGAGTACAGAGCAGCCCAGCAGACCGGTGTGGATTCTGCAGTGGCGGATAAGGGAAGCAAGGCTTATCCGGTATAATGTAAAATAGAAAAGGATTGTGTTTTTAATCGTTCTGATTAAGAACACAGTCCTTTTAAAAATTACCGGTTCAGACACAGGACAGAGAGATTGACAGGAAATGATGACCCGCACGCACTGCGTACGAGTCATTGCAGTGATGAGAAGGCGGGGGTGCGTATCCCGCCTTTTCTATAAAATGGAGAAGGAATAATAATGTACAGATTGATTATTGTGGATGATGAATGGGAAGCCCTTAAGGGGATGAGGGATACTCTGCCATGGGAACAATGGGGATTTGAAGTAACGGGAGCAGCATCGAGTGGAGAAGAAGCCTGGACGCTCGTCGAGGCTGACATTCCGGATGTGCTGCTGACAGATATTCGGATGGATGAAATGAGCGGAATTCAGCTGATCGACCGTGTCCATCAGAAGTATCCGGAGATACGGTCCGTGATTATTAGTGGATACAGTGATATTGAATATTACAGAAAGGCATTGGAATATAAGGTCTTTGATTACATATTAAAACCGTCACGCGAGGAAGACTTTTCGAAGATTTTCAGTAATCTGAGGGCTCTTCTGGATCAGGAACGGAGCAAGGAAGAACAGTACCATTATTTTAAGGAACACTGGAACAAAAACAGAGAAGCGCTGCTGGAAAGTTTTTTCTGTGATCTGGCCGAGGGGGCATACCGGGAGACCGGGGCGATTGAGGAGAAGGCGTCTGAGTACGGTATCTCACTGCCGCGAAATGCGTATGTGGTGGAAATCGGCTGGCGCAGAGATAATGCTGAGGAAAATGATAAGGACAGAATGAAGATAAGAAGCTGTGTGCAGAAGTATTTTCGAAGCAGCGATGGTTTTGTCTTTGTGAATAAAAGACAACTGATAACTGTGATTGTATCCGGCACTCTGGGGGAGGCACAGCTGGAGAGAAAAATTCGGGAATTGATGAGAGAAGTGTGGGCTGAGTGGGGGATCGGTCTCTGCTTCGGAATCAGTTCCATGACTGACATTACAGAGACGGCAGAGGGAATGAAGGAAGCAGATATTGCACTGCATCAGATGATTTTTGTGGAATCAGAACAGATATTCAGCTATCAGGATCTTATTTTTGATGAGGACTGTACGGTGGTTCAGTTTCCGGCGGAGCCGGTGATCAATGGAGTTTTCCTAAATGGGGAAGCAGACTGGGAGAGGGAACTGGAACGCTTTTTCAGTTATTTTAAGAGAAAGTACATCTACGATTACCGTCATCTGGATTTTTTATGTATCCAGATGTATCTGGAGCTTCTCCGCTATGCGGATAAGCGGGGAATTCCTGTGTTGGAGACGTGTTCCAGGGCTGAATTTGCAGAAGAACTGGCGGATATATATACCCTGAGCGGAAAACAGGCGCTTATGACTGCAAAAATAAGCCAGATGGCTAAATCAGTCACGGGAACGGAGGTAAAGTCAAGGCTGGTACGGGATATTGAACAGATTATCAGAGAGGATTATTCCAGTTTTAATATGTCATTGAACTATATCGCGGAAAAAACCGGGCGGACGGTGAATTATTTGTCAGCTGTATATAAGAATGAGACCGGTAAAAATATTAATGATGAGATCGTGCGATGCCGTATGGAAAAGGCAAAACGTCTGGTGGGAGAAGGGCAGATGAAGATGTACCGTATCGCAGAGTCTATCGGATATACGGACAGTTCATATTTTGCCAAGCTTTTTAAACGTTATACGGGACTCAGTCCTGCAGGTTACAGGGAGACTGTTGCCAGGCAGAAAGAGGAGAAGCTCTATGATTAGGAAATGGACGCTGAAACGTAATCTTGTCGTAGTAAATGTCATTCTACTGACGGTCGCTTTGCTGTACAGTTCCATTATGCTGATCCGTTACAGTGGTGAGGTATCCATGAAGAATCTGATTAACAGCTCTTATGACATGCTGACCTATGTATGCAGAAGCGTAGATGATTTTATTACGACTGAGGTAAAGATCAGTACGGAGGTCATGCAGAGCGATTCGGATTTAAAAGAGCATCTGGAACAAAAACCGGAGGATTATGAAAACCAGCATGAAAAACTGGTTGATATCTATCTGATGAACCGTTATTTAACCCGAAGAAATTCATATTCCAGAGTGAGCGGGGTTCTGGCAGGAATTATCAATAAGAATGGAGTGGTCTACAATCTCCAGTATCCCATGGATATGGCAGAAGAAGCGGAAGCATTTGCTGAGTCGCTGATGAAAGATAAGAAGCGTCTGGAATACGGCTATGACTGGTATCCTCTCCAGAAGAACTGCTTTGCGCCTGAAACGGGAAATCTTCGGAATGACAGCATGATTCCTGTGCTCAAAAATCTTTTACTGGATGGCGGCGGATATCAGGGAACTCTGATTTACAGTCTCAGCGAGGAACAGATATACGAACAATACAAAAAGTCTAAGCTTTTGGAAGAAGGATATCTGTATATTGTCGACAGAGAAGGACGGTTAATCTCTCACAGTGATGAATCCATGCTTCTCCATCCGGAGGAAGTTGTAAACCTGGCATATACAAAGAAAGCGATGGAAGGCACTGGAAACTATTTTATTGAAAACAGGGAAGTGGTAATGTCACAACGTCTCAATGACGGTAATTGGACAGCGATAGCAGTAATTCCACTGAATAATATGATTGGTGAAGTAATCGGGATCTATAAGAGGTTTATCTTTGTGATTGCCGTCATTCTGATTATCTCTGTATCGGTATCGGTTTTGCTGTCGAGAGAGGCCATAAAGCCTCTGGAAACCATGATTGCATCCATGGAAAGAGTGGAAAACGGTGACTTTTCTGTTCGGGTGGAAGAGAAGGGGCCCTACGACATTGCGCGGCTGATTCATCATTACAATACCATGCTGGAAAATACTGAGCGATATATCAGAGAAGAGTATCAGATAAAGCGTATGAAAAAAGCTGCTGAGCTGGACGCACTTGTGGCACAGATTAATCCTCATTTTCTTTATAATACACTGGAATCCATTGTGTGGCAGGCGAGAGCTGCCGGTGCATATAAAATCAGCGATATGGCCTATTCTCTGGGAAAAATGTTTAATATTATGGTGAATAAGGGACACAGCATGCTGACTGTGGAAAAGGAGCTGGAGCATGTAAAACTCTATGTACATCTTCAAAATAACCGCTATAACGACAGATTTGACTTAAAAATCGATCTGGATGATGAGGATCTGCTGCAGTTGCGTACTTTAAAGCTGATTCTTCAGCCGATTGTTGAGAACATCATTCTTCATGGTTTTACGAAAGAACAGGAGGACTGTACGATTCGCATCGGAGTTTATATCAGCCATGGCATGTTGGTATACGACGTGGAGGATAATGGGATCGGTATTTCAAAGGACGAACTGGACAGCATCCGGGAAAGTCTGAAGGAACAGAATGTAATTGAATATGATGAACAGAACGCAAAACTCAGAAGGAACAGCGGAAGAGGGATCGGCCTTCAGAATGTCCATCAGCGAATCGGCCTTTATTATGGAAATCAGTATGGTCTGGAGATATTCAGCAGAGAAGGGGAGGGGACGGAAGTAATCATCCGAATACCGACGGGAAAATCGTAAAAATCTACCGGAAATCGTAGTTCTTTTTTATGGCTGCAGTCCTGACCCAATGCTATACTTGAGCCATAAAGAAAGAGAGGGGTAACTACCATGAAGAAAAGATTGAGTATTGTATTGGCGTTTGCCATGGCTGTTTCCATGATGGGCGGCTGCAAGGGGGCAGATACGGCACAGAGTGCATCCGGTCAGACTTCCGCAACAAAGGAAGGGGGAACAAAAGCGTCTGAGAACAGGGAAACGGAAAAAGAACAGCAGGCCAGTGAGCAGCCGGGGGAAAAAGTTCACTTAAAATGGGCGGTGAAAGCCAGTGAGGCTGGACGTGCGGAATTTGAAGAGATGGCGGCCATGGCGGAAGAAGCCTGCAATGTGGATATAGAGATTATTGCTCTTCCCGATCCGGGGGCGGGAGAAGCGAATAAGCTTCTGATCAGCCTGATGGCAGGAGACGAGTTTGATATCGTAGAGGATGCCTATTCTAATATGAAGCAGTTTTATGAGGCCGGAGTGATCGAGGAACTGGGCCCCCTGGCGGAAGCAGCAGGATATGATGTGGAAAAGATTTTCGGTGATTATCCGGCGGCATTTGACGGGAAAATCTATGGGCTTCCAGCTTATGTGGATAAAGCGATTACAATCTACAATAAAGACGTGTTTGATCAGGCAGGTGTGTCTTATCCGGAGGCAGACGATTGGACATGGGAGAAATTCATTGAAATCGGAAAGAAGCTGACAGATGAAAAGGCCGGGATCTATGGTGCGTACAACCCGGACTGGGTTCATTATAATTATATGTATGCCATGCAGAAGGGGTTCAGCCATTATAAAGAGGATGGTTCCTCCAATTATGATGATCCGCTGTTTAAAGAGAGTGTGAAATGGTATTACGATCTGGGAAATACTGAAAAAATTCAGCCTTCCTATCTGGTACAAAAGAGCAAACAGATGCCGGTAGATTATTTTACCACAGGCAGGGTAGGTATGAGTGTCTGCGGCGGCTGGACAACGAACTGGATTATTGATAAAGAAAAATATCCGAGAGACTGGAAAGCAGGAGTACTGCCCATGCCTCATCCGGAGGGAGAAGATCCATCTGTCAGTGTTGTAGTAAGTAATGTATGGATTCCTGCCACATCAAAGAATAAGGAGAAGGCATTTGACGTGGTGAAACTGTTTGCGGAAAAACAGTATACACTGGGATATGGACGTATTCCGGCCAGAATTGATCTGACTGACGATGAAATTCAGGATTATATCAGAGACCAGATTTTGCCGGCATTGGAACCGGATGGAATTACAGTAGAAGACATCCAGGCCATGTGGTTTGATCCGGATGTAAATATTTTTGATGAAAAACCGGTAGGAACAGCGAGTACGGAGATCAAGAATATCATTGTCGATGAGTGCGGACTTTATGGAATCGGTGAGCAGTCGCTGGATGATACCGTGGCACATATCAAGACAAAAGCGGACGCGGCTATTGAAACCGCCAGCAAGTAAAAGAATAGAGTGGAAAGGGATGATAATACGTGACTTCTTCCTTACGTAAAAAAGAGGCGCGCATTGCATGGCTGTTTATTACGCCATACTTGATTGGATTTACCTTGTTTCATTTTCTGCCTGTTCTGCTGTCCGCGGTGCTCAGCCTTACTGACATGAGATACATCAGTATGATTGACAAGACACATTTTATTGGACTGGGCAACTACTTTGAGATGAGCCGGGATCCGGAATTCTGGAACGCATTTTGCAACAGCATCGTTTATTCGATCTGTTTTGTACCGTTTGTCATGGCTGCCGGCCTTCTGCTGGCAGTCCTGGTAAATCAGAAGATTCATTTCCGCAATGGAATACGGGCGATGATTTTCATGCCATACGTATCCAACATGGTAGCAATCGCCATTGTATGGTCTATTCTTTTGGACCCGGTCGATGGAATTGTGAATCAGACCCTGCGTGCATTGGGGGTCAATCAGGCGCCAATGTGGCTGATGGGATCGAAAACGGCTCTTTATTCGGTGGTGATGATCGCTGTGTGGAGAGAAGTGGGGCTACAGTTTGTGACGTATTTAGCTGCTTTGCAGGAGGTCCCGACAGAACTGAAGGAGGCGGCACAGATTGACGGAGCCGGCAGGTTCCAGCAGTTCTTTTACGTAACGCTGCCGCTCATAAGAAACACTACATTTTTGCTGACGATTACCTCTATTATCACTTCGCTTAAGAATTTTACGATCATTCAGGTACTCACTGCCGGAGGTCCGGGGAATTCCACTACGGTACTGCCTCTTAACATTGTGGATACGGCTTTTTCTTCTGCGCGGATGGGATATGCCAGTGCTCAGGCCATGGTTATGTTTGTTCTGGTTATGGGTGTTACTGTTATCCAGTGGGTCGGTAAAAACCGCAGCGAAATATATTAGGAGAGGGTATCGCTATGAAGCAAAATAAAAAAAGGGTTGGAAAGATGGTGATGACGGCGGTTCTCCTGATTTTGGGGGCAGCAAATATATTCCCGTTTATTTTTATGCTGTCCGCTTCTTTCAAACCATTGAACGAAATATTTGTTTATCCGGTGAAGCTGATACCGGAACACTTTATTACAAGCAATTATAAAGAAGTTTTTTCAGCCCAGTACAGCTTTGTACGCTGGTATTTTAATACGTTTGTTATGGTTGGAACCATACTGGTGCTGAAGGTTGGCATAGTTACCCTGACGGCATATGCGTTTGCCAGACTGCGTTTTAAAGGAAGGGATATCCTCTTTGTCGTACTGCTTTCATCCATGATGATTCCGCCGGATGCGGTTATTATACCGAAGTACGTGATCTTTAAAGCGTTTGGGATCACGGACTCCATGTGGAGTATCGTTCTTCCGTCTATCTTTGATGTATTTTTTGTCTTTATGGTACGCCAGTTTTTTCTGGGAATACCGGAGACACTGAGTGAAGCGGCAATTATCGATGGCTGCGGTCACTTGAAAATTTATTCACAGATTGTCCTTCCGCTTGCCAAACCGGCAGTTATTACGATGATTCTTTTTACTTTTATCTGGGCATGGAACGATTATATGGGGCCGTATATATTTATAACCACACCAGCCAAACAGATGCTGTCTGTCGGAATTAAGATGTTCCAGGTGAATAATTCCGTGGATTACGGGCTCCAGATGGCCGCGGCTACGATGGTGCTGATTCCGATTATCGTGATGTTCCTGTTCTCGCAGAGATATTTTATTGAGGGAATCGCGACCAGCGGAATGAAAAATTAGCAGGAGGCCAAAATGAACTATATATTACGCGCAGTGATTCATGAGGATCAATGGGAGCGTCAACTGGAAGATATTGTTTGGGTGTGCCATGAAGCTGGAATTGAAGAGGTTTATTTAAAGGAACAGTGCCATCAGATTCTGATGTCTCCATTTCCCTTGGAAAAGCATCGCAGGATGGCAGAAATCTACGGTAAAATGGCAGAGAGGCTGAAGGAAGAGAAGATTACATACAGCATCAATCTGGCTACCAGTGTGGGGCATGTAGACTGCAGACTGGAAAAGAAAGATATCCTTCCATATAGTAAATTTACAGGGGAAAGCCTTCAACCGGCAGATTCTGTATACTGTATTCTGGATGAAGAATGGCAGAAATATATCGCAGACGTGTGTACCGTTTATGCGCGCACCCATCCTGCTGTTCTGATGGTGGATGACGATTTTCGAAGTCTGAATCATTCGGATGCCTTTGGATGCTTCTGCTCACTCCATGCGCGGGCTGTATCGGAAAAACTGGGGAGAGAGATTGACAGTAGTCAGCTTTTGGAGGCGGTAACACGCAACACAGAGGAAGGAAGAGCGGTGAGAAAAGCCTGGCTGGAAGTGAATTTTGAAGGCCAAAGCAAGGCGGCAGCCAGAATTGAGCAGGCGGTACACAGCGTCGATCCTGCGGTAAGGATTGGATTGATGAACAGTGGGGAGGCAGCCCATGCGCTGCAGGGAAGAGATATGGAATCGCTTCTGCGTACATTTGCAGGAGCAAACAGACCTCTTTCGAGGCCTCTTGGAGGAGCATACTCCGACTGTCTGCATCAGGATCTGATTGCAGTCCATCAGGGAATGGCGCTTAGCATGGCACAGCTTTCATCTGAGGTGGAAATTATCAGCGAAGTGGAAAACTGGCCTCATACGAGATTTACAAAGAGTCTGAACATGACCGGACTGCAGATGAAGCTTCATGTGCTGGCGGGGGCGGACAAAATATCCATGAATGTTTTTGATTTTATGGGGACGCCTTATGTGCAGGAGATGCCCATGGTTGAGCTGATCAGAGACAAGAAGCCGGAACTTCTTAAGATGGACGGGCTGCGCAGGGGAAAAGAGCAGGATGGGCTTGGTGTGTTATGGTATCCAGGGCAGGAAAATCTGCTGGAGACACCAGGAGGACGGCTGGAAGAGCTGGTTTTAAAAAGGGAGTTTGACACACTTTTTCCGCTGCTTGGTATTCCTGTATGTTTCCGGGAGAGGGAAGTAAATCTGCTGTCCGGTGTCAATGCGCTCTGCTGCAGCCGTGAGGAACTTATGAGGCTGTTGGAAAAAGGTCTGATTCTGGATGGAGCAGCGGCCGGGTATTTATGCAGACGCGGGCTGGGAAGATATATCGGGTGTGAAGATGTGGGAGCTGAACTGAGGTCGCCGTCTGCAGAACTTCTGTGCGGAGAAGAATTTCATGGATCATTCTCCGGGAATCTGCTGCCGACTGACTGGATGAGACTGGAATACAAAAAAATCAGAATTCCTCTGTTTCAGTATGATCCCGACTGCGAAGTTCTGACCGTATATGTCGATAAAGACCGGAAGGTCCTGGGACAGGGAATTGTATTGTACGAGAACAGACTGGGGGGAAGAGTCTGCGTGATTCCCGGTTATATAGGGACGTGGCAGTTTGCATACCGGAGCAGAAGCTGGCAGATGATGCGTATCGTGGAATGGCTGTCAAAGGGGACCTTTCCCGTACTTGTGGAAGACAGTCCCAATATTGCGCCTTTCTATTATTCAGACAGAGAGACGGGGGAAGGCCTTCTTGCACTGTTAAATACGGGGCTGGATGTGCAGACGGCATGCCTTCGCAGGAATGCTAACCTATGCATGTATGAAGAAGGTATGGAGGAGAATGCGTACAGTCTGGAACCTCTGGAACTGCGTGTGATCAGAGTTGGGTATGAAAGAAACGAAAAGGAGAATGCGTCATGAAAAGGCCTAATCTGCTTGTCGTATTCGCAGATCAATGGAGAAATACAGCAAGGGGAATTCATGATCCACAGATTGTAACTCCCAATATGGATCAATTTGCTGAGGAGGCATTTAGTACGGATCAGGCTGTCAGCGGCTGCCCGTTGTGTTCACCTTACCGAAGTGAACTGCTTACCGGGCGCCGTGCCGTTCATACAGGAGTCTTTGGAAACTGCATGACCGGATATGATATGTGTCTGTCACCGGATGAATTATGCATCAGCCAGGTTTTAAAGGAGTATGGATACCGGACCGGCTACATTGGAAAATGGCATTTGGACAGTCCTGAACTTAACTCCGTCAGTCATCCGGTGTCTGGAGCGGAAGGCTGGGATGCATATACGCCTCCGGGAAAGATGCGGCATGGGTTCGAGTATTGGCATGCCTATAACGCATGGAACGACCATTTGCAGATGCATTACTGGGAAGACAGCAGTGAAAAAATCTATGCGGATGCCTGGTCACCGGTTCATGAGACGGATAAGGCGCTGGAATTTATGGGAAGTGTGAAGGAGCAGCCTTTTGCCCTGTTCCTTTCCTGGAATCCGCCGCATCCTCCCTTTGAGAAGGTTCCGAAAGAGTATTATAACCGTTACCGTAACTTAGAACCGGATTTACCACCCAATGTCGAAGGGGAACGCTTTGACAATCAGACGGGAGAACCGGGATTCGGGAGCCGCGAGGAACTGGCTGAGGCAGTCCGCTGCTATTATGCGGCGATTACGGGACTGGATGAGCAGTTCGGAAGAATCGTTTCATGGCTGAAGGAGATGGAGCTTTACGATCAGACCATCGTTCTTTTGACTGCTGACCACGGGGAACATCTGGGAGCACATGGGTATGTGGGAAAACATACCTGGTATGAGGAATCCATTAACATCCCTTTCCTGATGAGATATCCGGAAAAACTGCCTGCGGGCCGTAATGATATTTCGGTGGAAACTGTGGATATAGTTCCTACCCTGCTGGGACTCGTGGACATTGCGATACCTCCATCGGCAGAGGGAAGATGTCTGGCAGACTGGATTATGTGCGGTAAAAAGCCGGAAAATGAGGCTGTATACTCTTCTGCCTATATCAGCCGTGACATTTTTTTAGAAGCTTATAAGGAGAAGGGGCTGGATCCAAAAAGAAGCGGCTGGCGCTGTATCAGAACACCGGAATACAAATATGTGATTGAGAAGGGCTATATGCCGGAACAAATACCAAGATTCCTGTTGTTTGACAGAATTGCAGATCCATATGAAATGAGTCCGCTGATATGCAGGTCTCCCTGGGAGCAGCCCGTGATGGCACGGCTGCATAGTCGGTTGATGAAACATATGGAAGAGACTGGGGATCTTGTCGATTGTGTTATCCCAAGAGTTTAAAGATTTTCTTACAAATACTGCCAATTGTGTGAACTTTTCGTGTTGAGGTTGACACATGGCAGTATTTGTCATTATAATTAATTGAATGCGAAATTTACATAAATTAGTATAAATGGAAAAATACTGAGGACATATTGGGAGAGACAGATGAGGAGATATAAAAAAGCTCGTAAGATGGCAGCAATACTGGCCAGTGTCCTGGTGATTGATTCCCTCGTGGGATACGTATCACCGTACATAGAGAGTATGGCATACATGGAGAGGTCGGCGACGGTTAATGCTTCTTCGCTGAACGTGAGGAGCGGTCCTGGTACGACCTATTCTATCGTTACGAAGCTGACCAGCGGGGCGGCGGTAACGGTTATAGATGAGAAGACGGCCTCAGACGGGGCGTTGTGGTATCAGATCCGGGTAAAGGGCTCAGGCGGGACTGAGACGACCGGATACGTTTCAAAGAGTTATTTGAAATTTCCGGTTTCCTACACGAGTGATGCCGATTTTGAAGCGCATTTAAACTCGGAGGGATTTCCGGAAAGTTACAAAGTGAGGCTGCGGGAACTTCATGCACAGTACCCGAAGTGGGTATTCAGGGCTCAGCATACGAACCTGGATTGGAACACGGCTGTGAAGGAGGAGAGCCAGGTGGGGCGAAACCTGGTTCACACCAACAGCATGTCTTCCTGGAAGTCCATCGCGGATGGCGCGTTTAACTGGGACAGCAGCACCTGGTCAGGCTTCGACGGAAGCTCCTGGGTGGCGGCCTCCGAGGATATTGTAAAATATTATATGGATCCGAGAAATTTTCTGGATGAGACCAATGTCTTCCAGTTCCTGACGCATACGTACGACAGCAACAGCCACACCGTGGAGGGGCTTCAGACGATGGTAAAAGGAACCTTTTTATCAGGAACCGCAGCCGGAGGAGGAAGTTCGTCTCCGGGAGGCAGCAGCCCGGGAGGAGGGGATTCTTCCTCCTATGGTCCGGGAGTTTCCGGTGGAGGCCCGGGGGTTAGTCTTCCAAGTACAGGCGGGGGTTCCTCGGGGGCAGGAGGTTCTGATACGATCGAGAGCGCTGCTCCCAGCAAGGGCAATACGCCGGGAGTCAGCCAGGAATCGCCTCACGCCTCCATTACGCCGAACACGCCCCGAGTGCTTATGGAGTACGGCCCGGGCGTCAGTCTGACCGGCCCTTCGGCAGGCGGCAGCGGAAGCGGGACCGTGACACCGAGCGGAAGCACCAACTATGTTGATATTATCATGAACGCCGGAACTCAGTCGGGAGTCAATCCCTATGTGCTGGCCGCCATGATTATCCAGGAACAGAGTTCGAGCGGAACCGGCGGAAGTATTACCGGAACCGAACCGGGATATGAAGGCTATTATAATTTCTTTAATATAGAGGCATATCAGTCGGGCAGTATGTCTGCCGTACAGAGAGGACTATGGTGGGCTTCTCAGTCAGGCAGCTACGAGAGACCATGGAATTCCCCTGAAAAATCAATTTTGGGCGGAGCTCTTTATTATGGTAATAATTACGTAAAAGTTGGACAGGATACATTTTATCTGAAGAAATTCAACGTACAGGGGAATAATCTCTATAAGCACCAGTATATGACTAATATACAGGGCGCGGCTTCTGAGGGCGCAGTCTATGCGAAGGCTTATAACGACGAGATGAAGCAGACTGCTCTGGAGTTTAAGATTCCGGTTTATAACAACATGCCGGATAACGCGTGCAGCCAGCCGACCACAGACGGCAATCCAAATAACAAGCTGTCCTATTTAAGTGTGGATGGATTTGTGATGACGCCAACCTACAACAGAGATACCCTGGAGTATAATTTAATTGTTGATCCTTCCGTTTCCAGTATTACGGTCAATGCCGGTGCAATTGACAGCAGGGCAGCAGTCAGCGGCTCCGGAACAATCCAGCTGCAGAACGGTGAAAACGATGTGCGGATCGCCGTAACGGCTCAGAACGGCAGTGTCAGAGAGTATGTGGTTCACGTGGTCCGTCAGGACAACGGCCCGACGTATTCCTCCTCTGTCGGAGGAAGCACCGGCGGCAGCGGCGGTTCCTCAGCGGGACCGGGCGGCGGAGAGGTCGGACCTGGCGTAAGCAGCGGACCAGGCGTGTCTGAACCGTCTTCCGGCGGCAGCGCGGGAACACCGGGCGGAAGCAATATAACAATCGCCCCGGATGGTTCTAACTAAACGTAAGTAAGGAGATTTCTATGAAAATAAAACTGAAACGACTGATGGCCGGCCTTATGCTGGTCTGCATGCTGACAGTGATGGGACCATGGGGACAGATGGTCTCCTGGGCTGCCAATACGAGAATTGCATTTTCAGACCCCTCGGTTATGGTGGGCAATGAAGTAACAGTAACCATGAAGATCACCAGTGATTCTGCGCTTGGCAAGGCTGACGTCATGGTGGCTTATGATTCGGCCGCACTGGAATTTATCAGCGGTAACGGTGCAAACGGTGGGGCAGGAGCGTTAAAGCTTCAGGATACCACAGATGCCGCCGATCAGAAATCATTCAGCTTTACCTTAAAATTTAAGGCACTGAAGGCAGGAAATACACAGATTTCTGTGACATCCCAGGAGATTTATGATGCGGATTCCCAGATTGTAACGGTGGATCAGCAGGGTAGTTCTACTGTGAAAGTAACTTCCCCGGCTACCTCCTCAAAGGATGCCGCGCTCAAGTCCTTAAAGATATCGCCAGGTGAGCTTTCACCGGAGTTTTCACCGGAGGTGGAAAACTATACGGCTTCCGTGGATGGAAACACCGTAGACTTAGTAGTGAACGCGGTGGCGGCCAACGCGGGCGCCAGTGTCAGGCTGCAGGGCGACAAGGGCTTAAAGGCCGGAGAAAATCAGGTAGTGGTTAATGTAACGGCAGAGGACGGAGAGACCGTTAAGAACTATACCATTGCTGTGACGAAGGCGGAAGGCGGAGAGACGGCACCGGGCGGAAGCATCGGGGCAGATGTGTCCGCGGAATTCGGTGACGCCGCTGTTACGGTGAACGGCACGGAATATAAGGTGGCGGCTTCCTTCGACGAGTCGGCATTGCCGGAGGGCTTTGAAGCAGGCACGTATGATTATAAGGGAACCGAAGTGATGGCCGGAAAAGGTCTGGAAAAAGATTTAACGCTCCTGTATCTCCAGGATGCGGGCGGAAACGGCGGCTTCTACATCTATAATGCGGAGGCGGATTCCTGGTCACAGTTCGTCTCAGTGGAGACAAGCTCCAAGGCGATCGTAATCGTGCCGCTCGATGCGGGGGTAACGGTTCCGGAGGGCTTTGAAGAACGTCAGATTGATATCGACGGAGTCCGTGTAACGGGCTGGATCCCGAAGTCCGAAGGCGATCCGCAGTACTGCCTGTTCTATGCGATGAACTGGAATGGAGAAAAGAACTTCTATCGGTATGATCTGACAGAAAAGACGATCCAGCGGTACTATGCTTCCGGCGTATCCATGGATTCCTATAACAAGATGAAAGAGGATTACAACAGCCTCGTCCGTGATTATAACCTGCAGCGGTATATCCTGATTGGTGTGGGCGTGCTGGCATTTATCCTTCTGATCGCGATTCTGATCCTTTTAAAACGGGGTGGAAATGGTTCGGACAGAGGGTTCCGGGAGGAACGGCGTGGAAGAACTGAGGAGCCCGAAGGCTTCTTTACAGAGCCGGACAGCCAGGCGGGCCGTGTGCGCCGCTATACCCGTGATGAGTTTGAAGGGGAGGGAGAAGCACCTCTTCAGATACAGGAAGAACCGGAAGAGGATGATTTTGAGATGGAAGACAGTCTCGATGATATGGAGAAGAAACTGTCCGCCCGTCTTGCAAAAGAGGCAGAGAGGGACGCAGCTGCACCGCAGAGAACCATAAGAGAGCAGACAATGGCTGCACCACGGCCAAACCCACGGAATGCAGCTCAGGCAATGAGAGGCCAGGAGGGCAGACCACAACCGTCCAGACCACAACCGTCCAAACCGGATCGTGCAGTGAGATATCCGGAGATGGAAGACGATGATGATTTTGAATTTATGGATCTTGATGATTAAAAGAGAAAACGAATGATGGACAGGACTGCTTCTGAAACAGGAAGCGGTCCTGTTGCTGTTTTTTTGGTTCTTTTTAGGGAATGTCCGATGTAAATATATTACATATTGAAAAAAGAATTCTTGTGTGCTATTATGTGTATAACAGATATAACGAAAGATGGTGAGAATATGATATTGCAAATCGATTTTAACAGTGATGAGGCAATTTATATCCAGCTTCGGAATCAGATCATTATTGGAATTGCCACGGAGACGATTAAAGAAGGGGATCCTCTGCCCTCCGTGCGCCAGATGGCTGATAATATAGGAATTAATATGCACACGGTAAATAAAGCGTACTCTGTCTTAAAACAGGAAGGCTTTGTTAAACTGGACCGCCGCAAGGGGGCGGTCGTGTCCCTGGATGTGGATAAGATGCGCGTTCTGGACGAGATGAGGAGAGACTTAAGCGTCGTGCTGGCCCGTGGCATCTGCAAGAATGTTACCTGTGACGAGGTGCACCAGCTTGTAGATGAGATATACATGCTGTTTTCCAGAGGCCAGAAGGAGGAGTAGCTATTGTTGGCAGCTTCAGGCAGGGAGCAGACTGTAACGAACAGCCGGAAGAATGGAGGATACTTATGTTATGTGAGAGATGTGGAATTCGCGAAGCGAATATCCAGTATACAGAGGTAATCAATGGCGTGAAAAAGGAACACCATTTCTGTGCCCAGTGTGCCAAAGAGATGGATTTCGGACCGTATTCCGCTATTTTTGACGGAGATTTTCCGTTGGGCAAGCTGCTGTCAGGACTTCTCGGCATCGAGGATACCAGCCGGGTGCCGGATAAGCTGCATCAGGTGGTCTGTCCAACCTGTAAGACCAGCTACGACGAGTTTATTAAAAACAGCCAGTTCGGCTGTGCTGACTGCTACAGTGTGTTTGGTCCCCTGATGGAGGAGAGCTTAAAGCAGCTGCAGGGAAGTACCACTCATACGGGAAAGCAGCCGAAGTACCAGAAGATTTCTTATAAAGCTCCGGATATAAAGAGCCAACAGGACGAGGCGGCGGGAGAAGCCGTCTGCGAACGGGAAGAGGAAATCATGGAGCTGGACGCGAAATTAAAAGAGGCGCTGCAGTTTGAGGACTATGAGACCGCTGCAGTCTGCCGTGATAAAATCAGAGAATTAAAGAAAGGACATGAGGCGAATGCTTAGATGGTTTGAAAAGACAGACGAGAACCGGCCGGGTGTCATCAGCAGCCGCATTCGTCTGGTGCGAAACTGGGAAGAATATAAATTTCCGGCCATGCTCGGGACTCAGGAGAGTGAGGAGATGGTCCGCCGCCTGGAATTCGGACTGAAGGATTTATCAGAGGTGGAAGGAAAGAAGTACGAATATGCCATGCTGGAAGAACTGGAGGAACTGGACCGTGCGGCCCTGCGGGAGCGGAGAATTTTAAACCGTGCCGCAGTGGAAAAAAAGGCGCCGGCTGGCATCATTCTGTCTGAGGACGAGGATACCAGTATCCTGCTGAACGGCGATGATCATATACGGATTCAGCTGCTTTCTTCCGGACTTCATCTGGAAGAACTGTGGGAGCGGGCAGATGCCCTGGATGATTATATCAATGAACGGTTTCCCTATGCGTTTGACGACCGATACGGCTACCTGACATCTTTTCCGACGAATGTGGGAACCGGGCTGAGGGCGTCTGTGGTGGTACATCTGCCCATGCTGTCATCAGGCCGAAAGTTTCCGGCTCTGATCGCTGACATGAGCCGGTTCGGGACAGCGGTCCGCGGTGTATACGGCGAAGGTGAGGAGAATTTTGGCTCCCTCTATGAGATATCGAACCAGAAGACGCTGGGACAGAGCGAAAAGGAGATCGCCGATGTGGTTACGAAGGCGGCCATCCAGCTGACGAACCAGGAGATGACGGTCAGGAAGATGTCGCTCCAGCGGCGCCGCCTGGAACGGGAAGACGAGGTATACAAATCTTACGGTGTTTTAAAATATGCCAGGAGGCTTACGGCCAGAGACGGAATGATCTTTTTGTCCCAGGTCATGGCAGGAACGGCGGACGGACTGCTTGCAATGAAAGAACCGTGCTCCGTTTACCGTCTTATGCTAGGACTGCAGCCGGCAAATTTACAGAAGATATCTGACAGGCCCTTAAGCAAGGAAGAACTGGATATTGCAAGGGCGGAATTTATCCGCAGAGAGCTGCCTGATTTGGCAAAATAGGCGGGAGATAATAACAAGGAGGACATACTGATATGATAGACAGATTTACAGCCAAGGCCAGAGAGTCCATTAATCTGGCTGTCCAGGCAGCGGAGGAGCTGGGCCACAGCTATGTTGGAACCGAGCATCTGCTGATTGGACTTTTAGAGGAAGGCAGCGGTGTGGCCGCAAGAGTCCTTTCGGAGAACGGCGTTAAGAAAGAAAAGGTGATTGGCCTTGTAAGCCAGCTGATCTCTCCGGACCAGACGGTCCGCATGGAGGAGAACGGCTATACCCCCAGCGCCAGAAGAGTGCTGGAGAACAGCTATAAAGAGGCGGTTCGTTTTAAGGCAAGGCTGATCGGAACCGAGCATCTGCTGATTTCCATCATACGGGATAATGACTGCGTGGCATCGAGGCTGCTCAATACCATCGGCATCAGTATCCAGAAGCTTTATATCGACGTTCTGGCCGCCATGGGTGAGGACGCGCCTGCCAACAAGGAGGAACTTCTAAAGGGCTCCAGGACAAAGGGAAGCACGCCGACACTGGACAGCTACAGCCGCGATTTAACGGCGCTTGCCAGAGAGGGCAAGCTGGATCCTGTCATTGGACGTGAGACGGAGATCAAGCGTCTGATTCAGATTCTGAGCAGAAGGACGAAGAATAACCCGTGTCTGATCGGTGAGCCGGGAGTTGGAAAGACCGCCGTCGTGGAAGGCCTGGCGCAGATGATTATTGAGGGAAATGTACCGGAAACCATTGCGGAGAAGCGCGTTCTGACCCTGGATTTGTCTGGTATGGTGGCCGGGTCCAAATACCGCGGTGAGTTTGAGGAACGAATCAAAAAGGTGATTGCTGAGGTGATGGAGGATGGAGAGGTGCTTCTGTTCATCGATGAGATTCATACGATCATCGGCGCGGGAGGCGCGGAGGGAGCGATTGACGCCTCCAACATTTTAAAACCGTCCCTGGCCAGAGGAGAACTGCAGCTTATCGGCGCAACGACCATCGAAGAATACCGCAAGTATATAGAAAAGGATTCCGCCCTGGAACGCCGTTTCCAGCCGGTCACCGTGGAGGAACCGTCGGAGGAGGAGGCTGTAGCCATCTTAAAGGGCTTGAGAGGCAGGTATGAGGCGCACCACCATGTGACAATCACGGATGAAGCCCTGACAGCCGCGGTGAAGCTTTCCGCCAGATACATCAACGACCGGTTTATGCCGGATAAGGCCATCGATGTCATCGACGAGGCTGCTTCCAAGGTTCGTCTGACCGCATTTGTGGAGCCGCCTGAGATCAAGGATCTGGAGAAAGAGATCGAGAAGCTGGAGGATCAGAAGGAAGCTGCGATCCGCGATGAAGCGTATGAGAAGGCCGGGGCCATCAAGAAGAAACAGGAAAAGAAGAAAGAGAAAATTGATAAGATCCGTGAGAAGTGGCAGAAGGATAAAGACACCAGAAAACAGGTGGTCGACGAGGGCGAGATTGCCGATGTTGTCTCCAGCTGGACCAAGATTCCGGTGAGAAAGCTGGAGGAGGGAGAGAGCCAGAGACTCAAGAATTTAGAGTCCATTCTCCATGAGCGCGTGATCGGTCAGGAGGAAGCGGTTACCGCTGTAGCCAAGGCGATCCGCCGCGGTCGCGTTGGGTTAAAGGACCCGAAGCGGCCAATCGGCTCATTCCTGTTCCTGGGGCCTACGGGTGTCGGAAAGACGGAGCTGTCAAAGGCGCTGGCTGAGGCCATGTTTGGTACGGAGAACGCACTGATCCGCGTCGATATGTCGGAGTACATGGAGAAGCACAGCGTCTCCAAGATGATTGGCTCTCCGCCAGGCTATGTGGGCTACGACGAGGGCGGCCAGCTCAGTGAAAAGGTGAGGAGAAATCCGTATTCCGTCATTCTCTTCGATGAGATTGAAAAGGCGCATCCGGATGTATTTAACATCCTTCTGCAGGTCCTCGATGACGGCCATATTACAGACGCACAGGGACGAAAGATTGATTTTAAGAACACGGTTATTATCATGACGTCGAACGCGGGTGCGGAGAGCATCATTTCCCCGAAGCGCTTAGGCTTTGGAGCAGTCGCCGATGAGAAAGCGGATTACAAGGTGATGAAAGACCGTGTGATGGAGGAAGTGAAGCATATATTCAAGCCGGAATTTATCAACCGTATCGATGAGATTATCGTCTTCCACCCGCTTAACAAGGGGCATATGAAGGATATTGTGACCATTATGCTGAAAGAAATTATGAAGCGGACGAAGGAACAGATGAACATCACACTCTCCGTGGATGAGGCTGCAAAAGAGTTCCTGATTAACAAGGGATATGATGAAAAATACGGTGCAAGGCCGTTAAGACGTACCATTCAGAGCTGTCTTGAGGACAGGCTGGCAGAGGAAATTCTGGATGGAGCGGTGAAAGAAGGGGACGAAGTTCTGGTGAGCCAGGGAGAATCAGAGTTAAAATTTTCTGTTCCGGAGCTCATAAAGAACTAGTAAAGAACTAGTACAACGTTATGTAAGTTTCTGTGAATTATGCGCCTGATATTTGCGTCAGGGGCCCGCCTGCGAAGTGACGGCACAGTGGACCCTGCGTCTAGCTTCGCATACGAGCCCCTGGCGTAAATAGCGGGTGCAGAATTTACAGGAATTTATACAATGTTGTGCTAGCCATTTGATTTGATTTCGTGTATAATGATGACAAGCGAAATCGTTACAGAGCGCTTCGCAAAAAGGATAAGTAAACAAGAATACTAGGAGGGCGTACAGATGCCGGTAATTGAAGAATTAATCCGCACAGAGCAGGATGGAACAATCAGTTTTGGTAATTACAAATTAAGCACAAAGTCAAAATTACAGGATTTTGAGCACGATGGCGATTTATATAAAGTGAAGACATTTTATGAGATTACGAAACTGGAGCGCAACGGCATGTTCGTCTATGAGTCTGTGCCGGGAACTGCTGTGGAGCATTTTACCGTTTCGAACAACGGCGTGGAGTTTTCCGTTGAAGGAGACAAGGACGCGCAGCTGACCATTCAGCTGGAGGATGATACCGAATACGAAGTATTCGTGGACGACGCTGCAGTGGGAAGCATGATGACCAACATGAGCGGTAAGCTGTCTGTCAGTGTGGAACTGAACGAGGAAGAACCTGTGTCTGTGAAAGTCGTAAGAAGATAAAATCAGAATGGCAGAAAGAGGCTGGCGGTTTACCAGCCTCTTTTTTCGTAGGAAAGGAGCAGCATGGCAAAAGCGAAAGCGACATCATTTTTCTGCAGAGAATGCGGATACGAATCGCCGAAATGGCTGGGACAGTGTCCCGGATGCCGGCAGTGGAACACCTTTGTGGAAGAACTGACGGCGAAAAAGGAACCTGCGGCGCGGAGGGGCCTTGGAAGCGCCTCCGGGAACGGACTCGGCGGCGTGGGGGAGGGCGGCTTGTCAAAGATCAGGCCTTCCTATTTATCGGAGATATCGCTGGATGAACAGGACCGTATGCAGACCGGATATGAAGAACTGGACCGGGTGCTGGGCGGCGGTGTGGTGCGGGGGTCTCTCGTCCTGGTGGGAGGAGACCCCGGAATCGGAAAGTCCACACTGCTTTTGCAGGTGTGCAGGAATCTGGCTGCATCGGGGCAGAAGGTGCTCTATATTTCGGGTGAGGAATCGTTAAAACAGATTAAGCTGAGGGCCAACCGGATTGGGACTGTGGCAGGAGAGTTAAAATTTCTCTGTGAGACAAATCTCGATACGATCGAGGGCGCCATCTCCGGGGAGAAGCCGGATGTGGTGATTATCGACTCCATTCAGACCATGTTCCGCGAGGAGGTGACTTCGGCGCCCGGCAGTGTGGGACAGGTGCGGGAATCTACGAATCTCCTGCTTCAGATCGCAAAAGGAGTGGGAATTGCCATTTTCATCGTGGGCCATGTGACGAAGGAAGGCGTGGTGGCCGGCCCGAGAGTGCTGGAACATATGGTGGACACGGTGCTCTATTTCGAGGGGGACAGAAGTGCCTCCTACCGGATTATCCGCGGGGTAAAGAACCGGTTCGGCTCGACCAACGAGATCGGCGTTTTTGAGATGAGGGAAAGCGGACTGGAAGAAGTGAAGAACCCGTCAGAATACATGCTGAGCGGCCGTCCGGAGGATGCGTCAGGAGCCGTGGTGGCCTGTTCCTTAGAGGGGACGAGGCCGGTGCTTTTAGAGGTGCAGGCACTCATCACGCCTACGCTGTTCGGTATGCCAAGGAGGACGGCTGCGGGTACGGATTATAACCGGGTGAACGTGCTGATGGCGGTGCTGGAGAAACGGTGCCATTATGAGCTTTCCCGGTATGACGCCTATGTGAATATCGCAGGCGGCCTGCGGATGAATGAACCGGCGCTGGATCTGGCTATCGTTATGGCGGTGATCTCCAGTCTAAAGGACAGGCCTGTCAATCCGAGAACGATTATCTTCGGTGAAGTCGGCCTGGCCGGAGAGGTGCGCGCGGTTCCCATGGCAGAACAGCGGGTGAACGAGGCCAAAAAGCTGGGATTCGAGACGTGTATACTTCCGAAGACCTCGCTGGATAAGATGAGAAAGATGGAGGGAATCCGTCTGGTCGGAGTGGAGAATATCCGCGAGGCGATTTCACTGCTGTAAGGTCACTCCCCGCAGTGAAGCCTGTTATTGCAGGGAAAACGGCCATTGCATGGGAATCCGCCATTGCAGGGGACCCGCCATAACCATATTGCGGAAAGAAAGGAACGCTGGTATGAGAGTTGGAATTCTGTCTGATACCCATGGACTCTTGCGGTCAGAGGTGAAGGAAGTTTTAAGGACGTGTGATGTGATTCTTCACGGCGGCGACATAAACAGAGAAACCATTATAAAGGAACTGGAAGATCTGGCGCCGCTCCATGTGGTACGTGGGAATAACGATAAGGAGTGGGCAGAGGGCATGCCGGAGGAATTGAGCTTTTCTCTGGAGGGCGTGTCATTTTACATGATACACAATAAAAAGGAAGCTTCCCCTGAAGCCGTATCAGACGCCGATGTGGTTCTGTACGGCCATTCCCACCGATACGACGAGCGGATGATCGACGGAACGCTCTGGCTGAATCCGGGAAGCTGTGGGCCGAGGCGGTTTCACCAGCCCATCACCATGGCGGTAATGACCCTGGAAGGCGGAACATACCAGGTGGAAAAGCTGGAATTTGCCCATGAGAAAAAGGGAGGAGAAGATCAATGAGCGAGAGACCCAGACTGGACAGATCGCTGGACGGGGAGACTTTCCGAAGCTACTATTATCTGAAAGAAGAGCTGACGGCATTCTGCCGGGAAAACGGGCTGCCTGTCTCCGGCGGAAAGCTCGAGATTACGGAGCGGATCGCCTGTTTCCTCGATACGGGAAACGTTCTTCCGGTTTCTGCAAAGACAAAGAACCGGCCGGAGGTGGGGGGGATCAGCGAGGATATGAAGATAGAACCGGATTTTGTGTGCAGTGAAAAGCACAGAGCCTTTTTCCGGGAAGCCATCGGCACGGGATTTTCCTTTAACGTGGCCTTTCAAAAATGGCTGAAAAGCAACACCGGAAAAACCTACAGGGAGGCCATCGATGCTTACGGCCGGATTCTGGAGGAGAAGAAAAGGGGAAAGACAGTGATTGACCGGCAGTTTGAGTATAACACGTATATTCGGGATTTCTTTGCGGACAATGAGGGCCGTTCCCTGGAAGAGGCGATTCGGTGCTGGAAATATAAAAAAGGGCTGAAGGGCCATAACCGTTATGAGAGATCAGATTTATCAGCACTTTGATGAGCGTCGGGAGGAACTGTACAGATAAGGGAAATGGGGAGGACAGAACGGCCTCCGGCATATGGCCGGAATATTTAATAAATCGTTTGCCCGTTATGCCTTTCAGTATTATAATGGTGAGTAAGGAGGGGCAAAATGATCGAAAATGTTGAAAAAGCAAAGCATCACATGCCGGAACAGACGGGGCGGGGAGAAAAACGGGCAACCGTATCCGGAAAGATCAACCGGCGGCTGATTGAGATTCTGTTTCCGGCGCTGTCTGTCCTGATTTTTGTTACCTGCTATATCGCCGCGCTGGCGGTTACAAACCTGAGCTATCAGGTGACAGAGGGACAGACGAAGAACGCGGTGGACACCGTAGATGAGTTTTTTAACGGCAAGAAAAGTGCCGTGGGAATTTTAAGCTACAATAAAGAACTCTGCCAGCTGCTGGAAGAGGCGCCGACCGCAGAGCAGATTGCCGGTGCGCCGGGGAAAGAGGCGGCGGTCACGCTGCTGAAACGGGCCTATGACACCATGGTTTCCGATGGCGTTCAGGCCGTATGGCTGGCTGGTATAGGCAATGACACGTATCTGATGCAGACCGGAGAGGCATGGGCTGCCAACCTGGCAGATATCGACTGGGACGAACGAGTCCGGGAGACGATGGGGCCGGTCGTCACGGATCCGTTTTCTGACCCGGTTACCGGGAAAATGGTCATCTCCATCGTTGCCCCGGTGCTCTCTCTGGATGGCAGCAATATTACGGGATACGTTGGATTTGATGTGTTCCAGGATCATTTTTCACAACTGCTCCAGGACATCAGGATCGGAGAAGGCGGTACGCTGGAACTGGTTACCGGGGATGAGTCTCTGGTATACAGCTTTGATGCCAGTCTGATCAACAAAAAGGTGGAAGAAGTAGAGAACTTAGGCCGGGAATATCTGGAGGGCATTCGGAATCAATATACCGGTTCCATGACCTACAGTTATGAGGGAAAGAAGTATTATTCTATCTTTGCGAAGAGCGAGGCGACAGGCTGGGCTACGGTCGGAAGCATTCCGGTGGAGGAGATCAATGCACCCAGGAATCAGCTGATTGCAGTGATGGTGGTGATTTCGCTTCTTATTCTGATCACGGTTATTATCATCGTGATCAGGCTGGTGAGAAAACTTCTGTCTCCCCTTTCCGATATTGCAGTGAATGTGGAAGGCTTTTCCAAAGGTGATTTCAGTGTGAATCTGGAGATTGACAGCGATGATGAGATTGGTCTGCTGGCTGACAGCGTGAAAGGGACCATTCAGTCTCTCCGGGAGATGATCTCTCATGCGACGGATGTTCTGGCGGAGCTCTCCGATGGTAATTTAAGATTGACGGTAGACGGCGTTTACGACGGGGAATTCGGGAAGATTAAGGATGCCCTGGAGGAGATCGTGAGATCTCTGAATGATACGCTGGGGCGGATATACGAGAGTGCGGATCAGGTATCGGAAGGGGCGGCACAGCTTTCCTTTGGAGCCCAGTCTCTTTCTCAGGGAGCCGCAGAACAGGCGGGGGCCATTGAGAATCTGGCTGCAGTTATCCAGGAGGTTTCTAATCAGGTGGACCATAACGCCGGCAATGCGAAGACGGCCAGTGATAAGTCAAAGGAACTGGGCAGCGAGATTCTGGAACAGAACCGCCAGATGCAGAAGCTGAAAGAAGCCATGGATGATATCAGAATGAATTCCGGCGAGATCGGGGAGATCATACGGGTGATTGAGGATATCGCGTTTCAGACGAATTTGCTGGCGCTGAACGCGGCTGTGGAGGCGGCAAGGGCCGGTGACGCAGGAAGGGGCTTTGCCGTGGTAGCGGAGGAAATACGCAGTCTGGCGGGAAAAAGCGCTGAGGCGTCAAAGAATACGGCAGAACTGATTGAAAAGTCTGTCCGGTCTGTGAAGCACGGAGCCGGAATTGTTGACACAGCGGCCCAGGCGCTGGAAGTGGTGGCTCAGGAATCTGTGAAGATGACCGATACCGTTGACCGGATATCGAAGGCATCGGAGGAACAGTCCCGTTCTATTACCGAGATTACCAGAAACATCACTCAGATTGCTTCTGTAGTGCAGACCAATTCGGCGACCGCGGAGGAGAGTGCGGCGGCCAGTGAAGAATTGTCGAGCCAGGCCCAGCTGCTGAAGGACTATGTCTCCAGGTTTCAATTGGACAGATAGGCGTTGAGATTCTATCTTAACACGGGGGATTACCGGCAGGTAATTCCCCGGTTTCTGGATAAACTTTCGAATTTTTGTATTTTTTATAAAAAACTCTTGCAATTTAAAAAGAGGTATGCTATACTCTCATAGTGTTCAGATGAAACATGAACGAAACAAGCCATAGGGGAATAGTTCAATGGTAGAGCAACGGTCTCCAAAACCGTAAATGGGGGTTCGAGCCCCTCTTCCCCTGCTCGAAAAAAGAGTCAACGGATCAGAAAAAGCCGGAAAATCCTTGGTTATTGAGGAGTTCCGGCTTTTCTTTGTATGATGGAACTGCATTGCTGCGTCAAAAAATAAGCCGCCGCAGAAGTTGTACCGGCAGCTCTTTCTTTTGAATACCGGATGTGTTATGATCGTAAAAAGAATATACGTTCGAGACGAAAACCGCTTTATGATGAGGTGCCAATATGAAAAAAGCAATACTTTACAGAATCAGTTATCTGGTTGAAGTGGATGAAGAAGAGATCAGCGATCACAAGGGAAAGGAGAAGTTCTGGAAGCTTGCGTGGGGGAAGCTGCCGGAGCAGGAGATTGTGCTGGATGAACAGCATAAAGCGGAATGGCAGTCAACCAGCACGCTTTATCTGGATCCGCTGACGATGAACTGCGGCCAGTGCGCGAGGTGTCATGGATGGACCACTGACCGGGAGAAACCTGATCCGATCAGAGGGTTGTCAAACGGAGCGACGGTCGATGGCGAGCTGCTCTGTGATGAATGTCTGCCGGATCACCATCCGTGGGCTTTTTAAGATGTCATCCGGCTGAACTCGACGTGTGATTTGTTCCTGTGAATCCCCTGCTGTATATGGATGTCCTCGCAATGCGGACAGATGTGCGGTAAAGAACGGCCCTTCTGGTCGTTTTAGATGAAAATATAAGACGTATTTTATAAAAATAGATGATGAACAAAGTTATAAATGAGAACCATTCCCGACAATAGTATTTGGTGATTGCAAATGTGCATAGCGGCAACTCTCATACCTCCTTCAAACAATGCAAAATACACAAGAAATGGTGACATTTCGCTTCATGAAACGTAATTTGACAAATTGCGTCAGAAGTGATATAAATATTTCAACAACTTTTTAACTGTTTTTTTTTGAGAAGGAGTCATGATTATGAAACAGTATAAGATTATGTTACCAGGCGTTGCCGAAGCGAAAGAGTTTGTTGCTGCTGCTACAAAATGTGATTTCGATATAGACGTATATTACAATAGAGTGACCATTGACGCAAAGTCTATATTAGGTGTGTTGAGCCTTGATTTAACCAGGCCCCTTACCGTGGAGTTCAACGGTGAGAATGAAGAATTTGAGACATACTTAATGGAAAAAGCACCGAGCAGGATTCATGCGGCTTAAGCAGCAGGACACTCATCAGGCGACAGAAAAGGGAATTGTGATCCATAGGACACAGTTCCCTTTTTGCTTTAGATAAAGATACTCAGTCCTGGAAAGGAGGAACCGGAATGGCTGACGGGGAAAAGAAAATCATTAAAATATCGGTCCGCAATCTGGTGGAATTCGTGATGCGTTCCGGTGACCTGGACAACAGGCGCACCGCAGGTGCAGAGAAGACGGCCATGCAGGAGGGCAGCCGGATACACCGGAAGATTCAGCGGCGCATGGGGGCGGATTACCATGCGGAGGTTGTGCTTAAGCATCTGGTGGAGGAAAACCAGTTTGAGATTCTGGTGGAGGGGCGTGCCGACGGCATTATCGAGAAGCCTTCAGGCGTGACCATCGATGAGATCAAGGGCGTCTATATGGATCTTTATTATCTGAATGAGCCCATCGAGGTGCACATGGCTCAGGCCATGTGTTATGGCTATTTTTACTGCTGCGACCATCAGCTGGGCGGAGCCGTGATGCAGCTGACCTACTGCAATATTGAAACGGAAGAGATCAAGCGCTTTCAGGTGGAAAAAAGCTTTGAGGAGCTGAAAGCCTGGTTTGGGGGACTGATTCATGAGTATGTGAAATGGGCCGACTATTTGTACCACCACGGTCTTCGGCGGGACGAGTCCATCAGGGATCTGGAATTTCCCTATCCCTATCGGAAGGGACAGAAGGAACTGGCCGTATCCGTCTACCGGAGCATTGCACGCCGGAAGAATCTGTTCATTCAGGCACCCACCGGAATCGGTAAGACGCTGTCAACCGTCTATCCGGCGCTAAAGGCCATTGGAGAAGGTCATGGAGACAAGCTGTTTTATTTAACGGCGAAGACCATCACGCGCGCTGTGGCGGAGGAGACGTATGAGATCCTGAGAAAGGGCGGCCTTTATTTCAGCACTGTCACGATTACGGCGAAGGAGAAGCTCTGTTTTCTGGAGAAGCCGGAGTGTAATCCGGATGCCTGCCCCTACGCCAAAGGCCATTTCGACCGGGTGGGAGATGCCGTCTTCGATGTGATCCACCAGGAGACGGGGATTACCAGGGAGACTGTTTTGGAGTATGCCAGGAGACACCAGGTGTGTCCGTTTGAATTCTGTCTCGACATCAGCAACTGGGTGGACGGTATCATCTGCGACTACAATTATGTATTCGATCCCAATATCAGGTTGAAACGGTATTTTTCCGAGGGAATAGCGGGGGAGTACCTGTTCCTTGTGGACGAGGCGCATAATCTCGTGCCCAGAGCCAGGGAGATGTACAGCGCCGTGGTGTATAAGGAGGACTTCCTTCTTATTAAAAAGATTGTGAAACCAAAGGACCAGAAGCTGGCCGGGCTCCTGGACCGGTGCAATAAGCAGCTGCTGGAGATGAAGCGGGAATGCGAGGGTTATACGATTCTGACGGATATCAAGCTGTTTATGACCGCCATTATGTCGCTGTTTGGGGAGATGGAGAAATTCATGGACAGCTTTCCGGAATTTGAGGACCGCGATCTGGTGCTTGATTTTTACTTTGCACTGAGGGATCTGTTGAATATCTATGACCGGGTAGATGAAAATTACCGGATTTATACAGAATTCTTATCGGATGGACGCTTTATGCTCCGGCTGTTTAATATGAATCCGGCAAAGAATTTAAAAGAATGCCTGGATAAAGGCAACAGTACCGTGTTTTTCTCTGCGACCCTGCTGCCGGTCCAGTATTACAAGGAACTGTTAAGCGGCAGTCAGGAGGAATACGCTGTGTACGCGGAGTCCCCTTTTGACCGGGAGAAACGGCTGCTGCTGGTGGCAAACGATGTCAGCAGCCGCTACACCAGGAGAAATGAGCGGGAATTTAAGAAGATCGTGGAGTATATCAGAAGGATTGTCTTTGCCCGTGCGGGAAACTATATGGTGTTTCTGCCGTCGTACCAGTATATGAGGGAGGTGGAACAGCTGCTTTCCGGTATGGAGGCACAGCAGGAATTTGCATGGCTCGCCCAGTCGGCTCACATGACGGAACAGGAGCGGGAGATTTTTCTGGAGGAGTTTAAAGAGAACAGGGAAGATTCCTTTGTAGGCCTGTGTGTCATGGGAGGCGTATTCTCAGAGGGGATTGATCTAAAGGAAGGGCGGCTGATCGGAGCGATCATTGTAGGGACGGGACTCCCCATGGTGTGCACGGAGCAGGAGATCCTGAAGGGATATTTCGATGAGAAGGAGCAGAAGGGATTTGACTACGCGTATCAGTATCCCGGCATGAACAAGGTGATGCAGGCGGCCGGCCGCGTGATCCGGACGGTGGCGGATGAAGGCGTAATCGCTCTGCTCGATGACAGATTTTTAAAACCGGACTATCAGGCGCTGTTTCCCAGGGAATGGGATGGCTACTATTCTGTGAATTTAAACAGCGTGTCCGGGATCGTAACGGAATTCTGGGGAGAAAGGGAGAGACAGAACAATGATAAAATTGAGACTTCGGCCCTGTAAGAGGGAAGACGGAAGAGAATTGATGAAATGGTTTTCCGATGAGAGACAGATGCGTATGTGGTGCCGCGATGGTTTTACCTTTCCGTTGACGGATGGGCAGATGGATGCCTATTACGCTGAACTGGATCAGGATTCCAGGGCCTGGGGATTTACGGCTCTGGATGAATCGGGAAAACCGGTTGGAAGCTTTAAAATGGCGGCGGCGGATTACGAGGCGGACAGCGTGCATATGGGATACATTGTCCTGGCACCGGAGGTAAGAGGCCGCGGAGTGGGACAGCAGATGGTGGCTATGGCGGCAGCGTATGCCGTGGATTTCCTGGGGATGAAGCGGATTACGCTGAAGGTATTCGACTGTAATCCGGGTGCGAAGCGCTGCTATGAAAAGGCGGGGTTCCGGGAAGAGGAGTACAGACCGGAAGAGTTTTCTTACCGGGACGAGATGTGGGGGAATTCTCTGATGGTATACAATCGGCGCTGACGGGAAAATCCTGTCAGCGCCGGCTCTCACATCATGTCCATAAACTGTTTGGAAGCCTGGGAAACGGGAAGGCTTTCATTATAGGCTACGATCATCTGGCGCGCAGGCATCTTTTCTGTTAGCCTGACGATGAATAAGTCTTTGTCATTATCCGGAATACAGAAATCGGGAACAAAGGCGATTCCCAGACCGATTCGCGCCAGATCGATCAGTAAATCATTGCTGCTCAACTCGATTTCCGGAACGAGATCCAGCTGTTCCCGCTGGAACATATGGTGCAGGAATTCGCTGGTGGTGCTCTTCCTGTCCAGCATCAGGATCGGGTATGTCTGGAGCTTCTGCAGGCTGACTGCCTCGCCCTTCAGCGGGAAATACTCCTGATTGGCGACGAAGACATCGTGAAATTCGTTGATCACCCGGACGTTCTGCGAATTGGAGAGGCCGGAGTTGGGATAGTTGGTGATGATGAAATCAACCTGTCCGTTTTCCAGTAAATGGGCGCACTCGATGGAGGTCTGGTTGGTGACCTTGATATGAACGTTGGGGTATGCCTTATGGAAACGGTTTAAGTATGGAATGAGATAATAACGGCAGATGGTGTCACTGGCGCCGATGCGCAGTTGTCCGCCGTTTAAGGTATTGGCCTCCAGAAGCTGATTTTCCCCTTTTTGAATCAAATTGATGGCGGGTTCCACGTGCTTTAGGAGAATCTCGCCTTCCGGGGTAAGTTGGACTTTTTTCGTGCTCCGGATGAAGAGCGTCTGATTCAGCTTTTTCTCCAGCACTTTGATGGACTGGCTGACCGCCGACTGTGAAATAAACAGCTGTTTCGACGCTTCGGAGAAGCTCAGCGTGGCAGCAACATGGTAAAAGACTTTATACAATTCGTAATTGATATCCATTATTAGTCCTCCTTATAAATCTAAGGACATTCTATCACGAATGCGATGGATTTGTAAAGGAAATTGACAAAAATACCAGATTATGGTAAGTTAACTGTTACTGTTCCCAGCCCCATAGGCCTCTGCCTCCCGGTCAGCCCCAGCCGGCTCATGGGGCTGACCGGGAGGCAGGGGCCCATGGGGCTGGGAACAGTAACAGTTAACGGCCGGAAGGAGTGTAAGAGTTATGCATGATGATTTTTACCAGATGTACCTGGAAGAGATGAAAGCAATCACACCCTGTACACAGGAGGAGAACACGCAGCTGTTAAACGATGCTGCAGCCGGTAATGAAGGGGCGAAGAAGCGTCTGATCGAAGGCAATTTGGAAGCTGCATTAAAGTGTGCGAAAGAGTATGACGGCAAAGGCGTCCTGTTAACGGATCTGGTTGCTGAGGCCAATATGGCGCTTACCATGGCGGTGACGGAATTCTTGACCGACGTGGGAGACGGCGATTTCGAGGGCTTTTTAGCGGCACGGATGAAGGCTGCCCTTGACCTGGCGGTGGAGGAACAGCAGTCCGCGAAACAGACGGGAGAAGAACTGGCGGCCAGAGTCAATGTCCTGCAGACTGTGTCCCAGATGCTTGCGAAGGAACTGGGACGTGAGGCCACGGTGGAAGAACTGGCAGATAAGATGAAAATGACGGCAGGTGAAGTGAAGGACATCATGAAGATGGCGATGGACGCCATGAGCATGAATGCGGAAAACGCAGATCTGGAAGACTTGGCGGATGTGGAAGGTATTGAGATTACCGGGGCGGAGGACGGAGAAGAATGAAATTATATCTGATACGCCACGGACAGACGGACTGGAATATCCAGGGAAAGATTCAGGGCAGCCATGATATTCCCTTAAACGACACGGGGAGAGCCCAGGCGAAGCTTGTGGCGGAAGGGATGGACAGCAGACCGGTGACAAAGATATTCTCCAGCACACTCATGCGGGCGGTGGAGACGGCGCGGATGATCGGCGACCGCCAGCATGTGGATATCTATCTGGTTCCGGGGCTCATCGAAGTGGAATTCGGCAAGTGGGAAGGCATGACGTGGGCTGAGATAAAGGAACAGTATCCAAACGAGTATGAGCGGTGGTCCATCAATCCGGTGGAGGTGGCGCCGCCCGGCGGAGAAACCCAGATGATGGTCATGGAACGGGTGGCAGGCGCGATTGAGACGGTCATGGGTATGACGAATGGCCGGGAAGATATTGCGGTTGTGTCCCACGGCGCGACCATGGCTTATATTGTCGCTTACTTAATGAGAAATCATCCGGAGGAATCGGAGATTATTGTTGACAATGCCAGCATTACCACTGTGAACTATAATCCGGTTACTCAGGATTATATGCTGCTGGAGGTGAATGACACCGCGCATCTGCATCAATGAGGCTGACAAAGAAGCTAATTTACTGATTATGGAATAACTTCCCACTTTTTAACATATACTAAAAAAGAATGATACAACCTATATCATAAAGGAAAAGGAGCATTTTCAATATGGCAAGAGGCGTAAGAAAATCACCGGTGGAGAAGTTGCAGGATCAGTTAAATGAGGTTAGGGAGAGCATCAGGCAGTATGAGAACTGTCTCGTCACCTTAAAAGAGAAGGAAAAAACATTAAACGAACAGATTGAACTGGAAGAGTTCAAGACGATCCGCGGTTTGCTTACGGAACAGGGAATCGGGATGGAAGAATTGAAAGAAATGCTGGAGTCGAATGTGACTGCAGTGGAAGAGCAGAGCGCATAAAACGCCCTGCTTTTTTTGAGGAAAAAGGCATGTACCCATTGTAAAACAATGAAAATTTGTGAATAAAATATCTACAGTTGACTTTTATAATTTCTCTATATTATGATAGGAACGTAAGAATTGTAAGTACTTACAAAAATAAGAATAATCATGGTCATGGAGGAATGTGGAGATGAAAGAAGTAAGAGGAAATGTAATAGTCGGCCAGTCAGGCGGCCCCACGGCGGTCATTAATTCCAGTCTTGCAGGCGTCTATAAGACGGCAAAGGACAGAGGTGCGAAACGCGTTTTCGGCATGCTGCACGGCATTCAGGGACTGCTGGAAGAACGGTATGTGGACCTGTCGGAACACATAAACAATGATCTGGATATCGAACTGTTAAAGAGAACCCCTTCCGCTTATTTGGGCTCCTGCCGCTACAAGCTGCCGGAGATCTGTGAAGACCAGGAGATCTATAAAAAGATATTTTCCATTCTGGAGAAACTGGAGGTGGAATACTTCTTCTATATCGGCGGCAATGACTCCATGGATACGATAAAAAAACTTTCCGATTACTCCATCTTAAACGGCAGCAAAATCCGGTTCATGGGCGTGCCGAAAACCATTGACAATGATCTGGCCGCGACGGACCATACGCCGGGATATGGCAGCGCGGCAAAATACATAGGTTCCATCACAAAGGAAGTGATCCGTGACGGTCTGGTGTACGACCAGCAGAATGTGACACTTTTAGAAATCATGGGCCGCAATGCCGGCTGGCTTACGGGAGCGGCCGCCCTGGCCAAGTGTGAGGACTGTGAAGGGCCGGACATGATCTTCCTTCCTGAGATTCCCTTCGATGTGGATACGTTTATGAAAAAAGTAGAAGACCTCCATAAGCGGAAAAAATCTGTGGTGGTTGCGATATCCGAGGGCGTCAAGATGGCGGATGGCCGTTATGTCTGTGAGCTGACTGACAGCATTGACTATGTGGACGCCTTTGGACACAAACAGCTTACCGGGACAGCCAGGTATCTGGCCGAGAAGATTTCGCGGGAAGTCGGATGCAAGACGAGAGCCATCGAGTTTAACTCTCTGCAGCGCAGCGCTTCCCATATTGTTTCCCGTGTTGACATCACCGAGGCGTTTCAGGTAGGCGGGGCTGCTGTGAAGGCTGCATTTGAAGGGGAGACAGGCAAAATGATCATCTTAAAGCGCGTCTCCGACGACCCGTATATCTGTGTGACGGATATCTACGATGTCCATAAGGTGGCAAACGTGGAAAAGAAGGTGCCGCGGGAGTGGATCAATGAGGCGGGCGACTATGTCACAGAGGAGTTTGTAAGCTACATCAAACCGCTCATTCAGGCAGAACTGACGCCGATCATGGTGGATGGACTGCCAAGACATCTCTATTACACAGATGTAGAAAAGAAGTGAAAGAAAAAAGTAAACCATTTTGGGAAAAGCGTGGTATAATAGAACGGATTACGAAAAAAGCCGTTTGCGCGATGCTGCGGTTTTAAGGAGAGGGGAACGCGAAAAGTGAAGGGGGAACGCATGGCCGATATGAGGATCGGTGAGTATCTCATCTCAGATATTATGATGAGTGTCGGAAAAAAGAGTGATGTCTATCTGAGAAAGTTCCAACGGATTCATGAGAAAGGTTACAGCTTTAACTGGTGTGCGGCGCTGTTTACCGCGTTATGGTTTGCCTACCGGAAGATGTGGAAGGCGGCAGCGGCCATTATGGGCTTTAATGTGGTCTATACGGTGGTATTATCCGTCCTGGAGAGCACGGTTCTGTCTGCGGACAATGCGCTGGTGTTCATGGGCACAGCGGCAGGCCTGTTCGTTCTGTCCATGGTTGTGTTCGGTCTGCTGGGAGACCGGCTCTACTGCCGCCATATAAGCGCCATTCTGGACAAAGAGGGATGCCGCGCAAGGCGCGCCTCGGAGAAGACCGCCCGCACAGAAGCTCTGCAGAAGGCGGGAGGTACCAGTGTCATAGGGGTAATCATTCTGTGGGCTGTCAGTCTGGTTCTTCAGTGGGCGGTCTCCTGGCTGATTTCTTTCTTTTTATAGCATTTTTATGAAATTTCATAAATATAAGAAACATTAATTAATACCATAAGATATATTAATTTTTCTAATTGATATATCTTGTGGTATTATTGTATTAATGAGAAGCAGATTCTTTCCAAGGAGGAAATTATGAGCGTAAGAAGAGTATATGTAGAGAAGAAACCGGCCTTTGCCGTAAAGGCCCATGAGCTGAAGGAGGAGATTGCCAGTTATCTCGGAATTGATACCGTGACGGACGTGCGCGTTCTGATCCGTTATGATATAGAGAATTTATCTGATGAGACATACCGTACCGCGCTTGCGACGATTTTTTCCGAGCCGCCTGTGGACGAGGTCTATGAGGAGACGTTTCCGAGAAACGAAGCCGATGTGGTGTTTGCTGTTGAGTATCTGCCGGGCCAGTTTGACCAGCGGGCCGATTCTGCAGAGCAGTGTGTGAAGCTTTTGAAGGAAGATGAGGAGCCGGTGATTAAATCGGCCACTACGTATGTGATTTCCGGAACTCTGACAGAGGCGGAAGCCGCGGATATCAAGTCGTTCTGCATCAATCCTGTGGATTCCAGAGAGACGGATGAGACGAAGCCGGAGACGCTTTTAACCGTATTCGAGACACCGGCCGACGTTATCATATTCGACGGGTTCCAGACCTTCGGAGAAGATGCGTTAAAGGAAGTTTACGATTCCCTGAACCTTGCCATGACATTTAAGGATTTTAAGCATATTCAGAATTACTTCAGGGACGAGGAGAAGAGAGACCCGTCCATGACGGAGATCCGCGTTCTGGATACGTACTGGTCCGATCACTGCCGCCATACTACATTCCAGACGGAACTGAAGGATGTAACCTTTACAGAAGGTGATTACCGGGCTCCCATGGAACATACGTATCATAAATATTTATCCGACCGTGAAGTCGTGTTAAAGGGCAAGAGCGGCAAATTCGTCTGCCTGATGGATCTGGCACTGATGGCCATGAAGAAGCTGCGCATGGAAGGAAAACTGGAAGACTTAGAGGTATCTGACGAGATTAATGCCTGCAGTATCGTGGTACCGGTGGAAATCGACGGAAAAGAAGAGGAGTGGCTCGTCAATTTCAAGAATGAGACTCACAACCATCCGACGGAGATCGAGCCCTTCGGCGGCGCTGCCACCTGTCTTGGCGGAGCCATCCGTGATCCGCTGTCCGGACGTACCTATGTATATCAGGCCATGCGTGTGACCGGCGCAGCCGATCCGACGAAGCCGTTAAACGAGACTTTAAAGGGAAAGCTTCCTCAGAGAAAGATCGTGACCGGTGCAGCCAGCGGATACAGTTCCTATGGCAACCAGATCGGTCTTGCCACCGGATATGTGAAGGAGATTTACCATCCCAACTACGTTGCAAAACGTATGGAGATCGGCGCCGTCATGGGGGCGGCTCCGCGTAAAAATGTAATCCGTGAGACCTCCGATCCGGGTGATATCATCATTCTGCTGGGCGGACGTACCGGACGTGACGGCTGCGGCGGCGCTACCGGTTCCTCCAAAGTACATACAGAGTCTTCCATCGAGACCTGCGGAGCCGAGGTACAGAAGGGAAATGCGCCTACTGAGCGTAAGATCCAGAGACTGTTCCGCCGGGCGGAGGTCAGCAGCATCATTAAGAAGTGCAACGATTTCGGCGCAGGCGGCGTATCCGTTGCCATCGGTGAGCTGGCTGACGGTCTGAAGATTGATCTGGACAAGGTTCCGAAGAAATATGCCGGTCTGGATGGAACGGAGATCGCCATCTCCGAGAGCCAGGAGCGTATGGCTGTCGTGATCGATCCAAAGGACGTGAAACAGTTTTTAGCCTATGCGGCGGAAGAAAACTTAGAGGCCGTCGAGGTTGCCGTGGTGACTGAGGAGCCGCGTCTGGTGATGAACTGGAGAGGCAGAAATATCGTGGATATCAGCCGTGCGTTCCTGGATACGAACGGAGCTCATCAGGAGGCTTCCGTCGTTGTGGAGGTCCCGAATAAGGAAGGCAGTGCGTTTGATAAGAAGGAAATTCCCGATGTCCGGAACGAGTGGATGAACGTACTTTCCGATTTAAATGTCTGCTCTCAGAAGGGTCTGGTAGAGATGTTCGACGGTTCCATCGGCGCGGGCAGCGTATTCATGCCTTACGGCGGTAAGTATCAGCTGACAGAGACCCAGTCCATGGTGGCAAAACTGCCGGTGCTTTCCGGAAAGACGGATACGGTGACGATGATGAGCTACGGCTTTGATCCGTATTTATCCAGCTGGAGCCCGTATCACGGCGCTGTATACGCAGTTGTATCTTCTGTGGCCAAGATCGTGGCAGCAGGAGGCGATTATAAAAAGATCCGTTTTACGTTCCAGGAGTATTTCCGCCGGATGACGGAGGAGGCCTCCCGCTGGAGCCAGCCGTTCTCCGCACTGCTGGGGGCCTACGAGGCCCAGCTGGGCTTTGGACTGCCTTCCATCGGAGGAAAGGACAGCATGTCCGGAACCTTTAACGAGATCGACGTTCCGCCGACACTGGTTTCCTTTGCGGTGGATACCGCAGATCAGAAGCACATTATTACTCCGGAGTTTAAGAAGGCCGGAAGCAAGATTGTGGTATTCCGTATTGAGAAGGATTCGTACGATTTACCGGTCTATGAACAGCTCATGGATGGGTATGAGAAGCTTTATAACGAGATTACGGCTGGCAGAGTCATTTCCGCTTATGCGGTGGAAGGCCATGGACTGGCTGAATCCGTGGCAAAGATGGCGTTCGGCAATAAGCTGGGCGTTAAGATCGAGCACAATGTGGATCCGAGAGACTTCTTTGCAGCAGGATGGGGCGATATTGTCTGCGAAGTTCCGGATGGAAAGGTGGGCGAACTGTCCATCTCTTACACGGTAATCGGCGAGGTGACGGACCGCGGAGTGCTGGAATACGGCAGTGCGGCTATCACCATGGACGAGGCGCTGAATGCATGGACAGAGACCCTGGAGAGTGTGTTCCCGACCAGATCCGGCGTTGTAAATACACCTGTGACGGAAGGACTCTTCGATACAAAGGAGATTTATGTCTGCAGACATAAGACTGCAAAACCGAACGTATTTATTCCGGTATTCCCGGGTACCAACTGCGAGTACGACAGCCGGAAGGCATTTGAGCGGGCCGGTGCAAATGTGGTAACAAAGGTATTTAAGAACAGGAACGCTGACGATATCAGGGAGTCTGTGGAAGAGTACAGAGAAGAGATCGCAAAAGCCCAGATCGTCATGTTCCCGGGCGGCTTCTCCGCAGGCGACGAGCCGGAGGGGTCCGCGAAATTCTTCGCAACCGTATTCCGGAACGCGGTAATCAGGGAGGAGATCGAAAAGCTGTTAAATGAGCGCGACGGTCTGATGCTGGGCATCTGCAATGGCTTCCAGGCGCTGATTAAGCTGGGACTGGTACCGGAAGGAACCATCACGGCACAGAGAAAGGATTCTCCGACTCTGGCAATGAACACCATCGGACGCCATATTTCCAAGATGGTTTATACAAAAGTGGTGACAAATAAGTCTCCATGGCTGCAGGAAGCCGAACTGGGCGGCGTATACTGCAATCCGGCTTCTCACGGCGAGGGACGTTTCGTGGCGAATGAAGATTGGATTAAAAAGCTGTTTCAGAACGGCCAGGTGGCCACTCAGTATGTGGATGAGAACGGAAATCCGACTATGGATGAATTCTGGAACCCGAACGGTTCCTACATGGCGATCGAGGGCATAACAAGTCCGGATGGCAGGATTCTTGGTAAGATGGCCCACTCCGAGAGACGGGGCGAGGCGGTTGCCATGAATATTTACGGGGAGCAGGATATGAAGATTTTTGAATCCGGTGTGAAGTATTTTAAATAAGTGAGAGACCGGCGGCCGGATCAGGAAGCCGCTGGAACCGCGTATACGGCGCAGGGAAGTCATGTGAGAATGATTTCCCTGCGCCGTCCGGCGTGGCACACTGTCCGGCGTTTTTTCCTTTACCAGGGGGCTCCGCCCTTAAAGATTCCGTATGAGCAGGAGGCGGAGCGAATGAAGGAGAATGGCTGTCTACGGAAAATTTTTATGAGATACGGCTTAAAAGACTTTCATTGACTGGTAAAAACCTCCATATCGTAAAACCGGAGAGGTCAAAACCTTGCATTTTATGGAAGGAATCTATATAATGGTCGTATCAGCAAAAAAATGGAGGCAGATTATGAAGCACGATTTTAAAAAGATAGAACCCAAATGGCAGAAAAAGTGGGATGACGCCCGCATTTTCCAGGCTGTGGACAACGATGAGAGACCGAAGTTTTACGGCCTGGTAGAATTTCCGTACCCGAGCGGAGCCGGTATGCATGTCGGCCATATCAAGGCGTACTCAAGCCTGGAAGTGATTTCGAGAAAACGCAGGATGGAAGGATATAACGTCTTATTCCCGATTGGATTTGACGCCTTTGGACTTCCGACAGAAAACTATGCGATCAAGACCGGTGTTCACCCAAGAAAGATTACAGACGATAACATTGCCAGATTTTCCAATCAGCTGAAAAAAGTGGGATTCTCCTTTGACTGGTCGAGAGTAGTCGACACCACGGATGAGGACTATTATAAATGGACCCAGTGGATTTTCTTAAAGATGTTTGAGAAGGGCCTTGTGTTCCGCGATACGGCTCTCGTAAACTACTGTCCTTCCTGCAAGGTTGTCTTATCCAACGAGGACAGCCAGGGCGGAAAATGTGATATCTGCCACAGCGACATCGTGCAGAAGTCCAAATCCGTGTGGTTTTTAAGAATCACGGAATACGCGGACAAGCTCTTAAAAGGGCTGGATACCGTGGATTACTTACCGAATATCAGACAGCAGCAGGTAAACTGGATCGGCAAATCGGAAGGTGCGTTTGTAGATTTCAGCCTTGCTGACAAAGAAGAGTCGTTCCGCATCTACACGACTCGTCCGGATACGCTGTTTGGCGTTACCTTTATGGTAATTGCGCCGGAGCATCCGATGATTGATAAATATGCAGATGAGATCGGCAACATGGATGCGATTAAGGAATACAGAGAAGTATGCGCAAAGAAGACGGAGTTTGAGCGTACTCAGCTGGTAAAAGAGAAGACCGGAGTCTGTATCGACGGGCTGAGCGCGGTTCATCCGCTGACAGGCAAGAAGATTCCGATCTATATTGCAGATTATGTTATGATGGGATACGGCACCGGCGCGATTATGGCCGTACCGGCCCATGACGACCGTGACTACGAGTTTGCTAAAAAGTTTGGCATCGACATTATTCCGGTAATTGAGGGCGGCGACATCTCCGAGGCGGCTTATACCGGCGAAGGTAAGATGATTAATTCCGATTTCTTAAATGGCCTGACCAATAAGAAGGATTCCATCGCCCGCATGGTGAAGGAGCTGGAGAAGCTGGGGGTTGGAGAAGCCGGTGTACAGTATAAGATGAAGGACTGGGCGTTTAACCGCCAGAGATACTGGGGAGAGCCGATTCCGATCATTCACTGCCCTGACTGCGGCGTCGTTCCGGTTCCCTACGAAGAATTACCGCTCCGCCTGCCGAAGGTGGACAATTTCGAGCCGGGTCAGGATGGCGAGTCCCCGCTTGCCGGAATTGAATCCTTCGTAAACTGTACGTGCCCGAAGTGTAAAGGAGCAGCGAAGCGCGAGACGGACACCATGCCGCAGTGGGCAGGTTCCTCCTGGTATTTCTTAAGATATATCGATCCTCATAATCAGGAGGCGCTGGCAGATCCTGAGAAATTAAAATACTGGATGCCTGTTGACTGGTACAACGGAGGAATGGAGCACGTAACACGCCATATGATTTATTCCCGTTTCTGGCACCATTTCCTGTATGATATGGGACTGGTGAATACGGAAGAGCCTTATGCGAAGCGTACCGCTCAGGGACTGATTCTCGGGCCGGATGGCGACAAGATGAGTAAATCCAAGGGCAACGTTGTCGATCCTCTGGACGTTGTGGAAGAGTTCGGTGCAGACGTTCTGCGTACGTATGTCCTGTTCATGGGCGATTACGGCGCGGCAACCCCGTGGAGCGACAGTTCCGTGAAGGGCTGCAAGCGTTTCCTGGAACGTGTTGCCGGACTGTGCGATATTGCCAGTGGTGAGGGAGCAACACCAGAGCTGGAGACTGCCTTCCATAAAACGATTAAAAAGGTATCGAATGACCTTGAAGACATGAAGTTCAACACAGCCATAGCTGCACTGATGGGGCTGCTGAATGAGATTTACGCGAAAGGATCAATCACGAAGGACGAGCTCATCATCTATATCAAGCTGTTATGTCCGATCGCCCCGCATCTCTGTGAGGAGATCTGGGAAAGCCTGGGCGGAGACGGATTCCTTTCCATGGCGAAATGGCCGGTATACGACGAGGCAAAGACCATGGATGCCACCGTGGAAGTAGGCGTTCAGGTGAACGGCAAACTGAGAAGCGTGGTGGCTCTGCCGGCGAACTGTGATAAGGAAGAGGCGTTTGCCATTGCGGTGAAGGATGAAAAGATCGTGCCGCTGTTAGAAGGAAAGACAATTGTGAAAGAGATTTACGTTCCTAATAAGATTGTAAATCTGGTTGTGAAATAGAAGTAAGGTGTATCAGGCCGGGACAGGAGAGATTCTGCTGCCGGCCTTTTTCCTTGTATCTCCGGTATAAAAGAGTGCTGCAGTCTGAAATTTTTCTTTTTTGATTGACATTCAACCTTGTTGAACCCTTATAATAAAGGAAAGAAGGAGGCGAAGGACAATGACGATTAAGGATATGGAGCAGCAGGCAGGGATTACGAAGGCGAACATCCGCTTTTACGAAAAGGAGGGGCTTTTGTCTCCGGCCCGCGGTGAAAATAATTACCGGGACTATACGGAAGAGGACAGAGAGGTGCTGGAGAAAATCAAGTATCTCCGGACACTGGGAGTGCCGGTTTCTGATATCCGGAGTTTTCAGCAGGGAAAGCGGTCTCTTGCACAGCTCCTCAAAGAGCGGGAGTGTCAGCTGAGAGAGGAGGAGGCTGCCATCAGCCGGATGAAGCTGGTTTGCCTGGAATTAAAAAAGAGGGACTGGGATTTTCAAACGCTGGATACGGAACTGTTTGATTTACAGATGGAGTTTATAGAGAAGAGAGGGGCGGAACGGATGAAGAAAGACAGAACGAAGCCGGTGATCCTGGCGAGGAAAATTGTCTGGTTCCTGGCCATGTGCGGAATCGTGTCACTGGTATTTTTCCCGGTTAATTCAGTCTTAAGGATACCGGTTTCCGAGGAAGTCATAACCATTTGGACGCTGTCAGTTACGATGGTGACCCTGGCAGCCTCTGTCTTGCAGGCGGTGACAGCCGGTTTAAGAGACGATGAGGCAGAGAAGAGAAGACGGGGAGAGCTCCTGGTAAGACGTGCCGAAAACAGACGACTGCGGTATGAAAAGCAGATCGTGGGATTTAATCAGGTCTGCCTTTCCAGCCTTTTGATTATCCCTGTCAACCGGATGCTTGAGATCCGGTGGCCGCTGTGGCTGATGGTGATCTGGTTCGTGCTGGTCTTTGGCTCGGGCATAGCGGTGGCAGTGGTAAAAAATATATGAGCATCCAGTTATCCGGAAGGAAGAATGTAAAAAAACGGCGCCCCTCAACAAACGGTTGGCAGGGGCGCCGGTTTCTTTTATTTGCCGCGGTAACTTATGCACGATGTGCGGAAAGATACCGTTCGTTATTTCGTATAGTTATCAAAATATCCCTGAATAAAGATAATCGGCGTGCCCTTATCTCCGGATCCGGAGGTTAAGTCACATAAAGAACCGATCAAATCCGTTAAACGTCTGGGGGTGGTTCCCTGGGAAGCCATGTCGCCTACGAGATTGTCATCCTTGGTGCGGATTCTCTCAGAGATGGCCTTCTTTAACTCCTCGCCGCTTAAATCGGCAAAATCGTTGTCAGCCAGGTATTTTAACTTCAGCTCATTGGGCTGTCCTTCCAGACCATCCGTATAAGCCGGTGATACGACCGGATCGGCCAGCTCCCAGATCTTTCCGACCGGATCCTTGAATGCGCCGTCGCCGTAGATCATCACTTCCACGTGCTTGCCGGTGCGTTCCATCATCATCTGGTGAACTCTGTCCACGAATGGCTGGCAGTCACGCGGGAACAGCTTGATGGTCTCTTCCGTTGCCTTGTTGGAACCGAGAAGACCGTACTTTTCATTGTATCCGCTTCCATCGACGGATTCTGTCATGATCTCATCAAGACAGTACACTTTCTTTGCTCCGGCTGCCAGAAGGCGGCGTTTGCTTCTCGCTCTGGTGTGGATGTCACAGCAGATGACGTTGTCCGTGTAGTTTAAGATGGTGCGGCAGTCATTGGCCAGAACGACCTCGACTTCGGCGCCCTGCTCTTTGATCACGTCCTTGTAGTACTCGATATAATCAACACCGGTGAAGGTGTGTTTTTTATAGCCGAACAGCTCTCTGTATTTCTCTTCGCTCAGCACATCAGCCCATGGATTCACGCCCTTTGCATCCAGCTCATCCTCGTCGATTAAGTGGTTTCCGACTTCATCGGACGGATAGGAGAGCATAAGCACGACCTTTTTTACGCCGCGGGCAATTCCCTTCAAACAGATGGCGAAACGGTTACGGCTTAAAATCGGGAAAATAACTCCGACGGATGCATCACCGAATTTCTCCTTTACATCAGCTGCGATGTTGTCGATGCTGGCATAATTGCCCTGCGCTCTTGCAACGACTGCCTCCGTAACGGCAACGATATCTTTGTCCTGTATCTCAAAGCCGTAGCGGCTGCTGGCTGCAGCATTTATAACGGAATCTACAACGATTTTTGCAAGGTCATCTCCTTCGCGGATAATCGGTGCACGTACGCCTCTTGAAATTGTCCCTATCAAACGTTCTTCCATAGTCATCATTTCTCCTTATCATTATCTTTCGCAATTTCCCCTGTTTAGAAAAAGACTGCCTATCTATTATAAAAGAAAAATCATAAATATACAAACGTTTTTTAACAAAAAACGGTATTTTTCGTGCTTTCCGGCCCGGGGAGACGAATCCGGAACAGCAGTATGCCGGCTAACGTACATTTTTGGAGAAAGAAAAAACAGAAGACAGAAGAATTGTGTTAGAAATGGGAATTATACTGCAAGAAATATGGAAGCAGCCGTATTATAATGACAGTACATTTGAAACAGCAGGAGGAAGACCATGGAAAGAAAATGGTGGCATGAAAAAGTGGCATATCAGATTTATCCCAAGAGCTTTTATGATACAAACGGGGATGGAATCGGTGATTTGAGAGGAATTATAGAGAAACTCGACTATTTAAAGGAACTGGGAATCGATATTGTATGGATATCCCCGATTTACCAGTCTCCATTTGTGGATCAGGGATACGACATCTCCGATTACTATAAGATCGCACCGGAGTTCGGTACCATGGAGGAGTTCGACGAGCTCCTGGCCGAGGCGAAAAAGAGAGGGATTGCGATCGTGATGGATCTGGTGATCAACCACTGCTCCGACCGGCACGAATGGTTTCAGAAGGCACTTGCAGATCCATACGGCGAATATGCAGACTACTTCTACTTTGAAAAAGGAAAAAACGGCGGTGCCCCCAGCAATTACCGTTCCTATTTCGGAGGCAGCGTCTGGGAGCCGGTACCGGGCACCGATCTCTATTACCTGCATCTGTTTGCAAAGGAACAGCCGGATTTAAACTGGAATAATCCGAAGATGAAGGAAGAACTCTTCACAATGATCCGCTGGTGGCTGGAAAAAGGGGTGGCAGGGTTCCGGATCGACGCCATCATCAATATTAAAAAGGATCCCGATTTCCCGGATTTTCCGGCCGACGGCCCTGATGGCCTGGCGGCCTGTACCAAAATGGTGGAGGAGGTGGAGGGCGTTGGAGAACTGCTGGAAGAACTGCGGCAGAAGGCCTTCGAACCGTATCACGCCTTTACCGTTGCGGAAGTATTCAATATGAAGGAAGAAGAATTAAAGGAATTTGTGGGAGAAAACGGCCATTTTTCCACCATGTTCGATTTTTCCGCCCATTTGCTGACGGGAGGGGAACATGGGTGGTACGATGCGAAGCCGGTCATGTTCTCCGAGTGGAAGAAGACCGTGATCGAATCCCAGCTGGAGGTTCAGAATGTTGGTTTTCTGGCCAATATCATCGAGAATCACGATGAGCCCCGCGGCGCCTCCACCTATCTGCCGGAGCATGCGGTAAATCCCAGAGGAATCAAGATGCTGGCGGCTGTCAATATCCTCCTTCGCGGCCTTCCGTTTCTCTATCAGGGGCAGGAGATCGGTATGAGAAACTGCCCCATGGACACCATCGATGAGTACGACGACATCAATACAAAGGATCAGTACCGGACGGCTCTGGAGGCGGGCTGCACGGAGGAAGAGGCCCTGGAAGCCTGCTGCCGTTACAGCCGGGACAATGCGAGGACACCGATGCAGTGGAGCCGGGAGCATGAGGCCGGATTCACTGCCGGAACCCCCTGGCTGAAGGTAAATCCAAACTATAAAGAGATCAATGTGGAGGATCAGTTAAGAGACGGGGATTCGGTGCTTCGTTTCTATCAGAAACTGATCGCACTGAGAAAATCGGAGGCGTACCGTGAGATACTGACCTATGGCAGATTTGTTCCGGCTTTCGAGGCAGATGAGGATATCTTTGCCTTCAACCGGGAGAGTGAGAGCGGAGAGCACATCTTTCTTGCCGCTAATTTCGGGAAAGAGGAAAAGGAGCTTCGGCTTCCAAAAAAGAATTACAGGGTGCTGCTTACTAATGACGACAGCGCTTCGGATGGGACGCTCAGTACCCTGCAGGAAGACGGAACTCTTTGCTTAAAGAGCTGTGGAGTCATTGTAATGCTGGAAGAATCCTGACACGAAAAGAACCGGAAGTACCAGAATTGCCGCTGTGACAGGGCCGGTCTGGTGCTTCCGGTTCTTTGTTTCATTCTTATTCTTTGGCATTCTCTATTCTGCATTCTGCTGTGCTTTTAGCAGATCGCGGATTTCAGCCAGCAGCTCCTCCTGAGTCGGACCGGCCGGTGCCGCTTCCTCCTTCTTTTCCTCCTCGTGACGGAAGCGGGAGCTGACCATGGCTACCGCTTTAATCATAAAGAACATACAGGCGCCGATGATCAGGAAATCCAGTATATTCTGAAGGAAAAGTCCGTATTTAACAGCCGCCTCTTCTTTAATAATTTGGTTTGCCGCGTCTGTTACGGCCGGACTGAGAATAATTTTAAATGTATTGAAGTCAGCGCCTCCCGTGACAGCACCCAAAAGCGGCATCAGAATATCATTGACCAGAGAGGTGACAATTTTGCTGAATGCCCCGCCTATGATGACGCCGACCGCCATATCGATGATGTTTCCTTTCAGAATGAACGCCTTAAACTCCTGCATGACTCCTTTTCCCTTACTCATAAATAAAAGCCTCCTTTTCTTTTGTGGAGTATCATCTGAGGAAAGGGCGGCGGTTCATGACTATAGCTCCTTAAGCGGCAGATACAGTTCAATGTAGTAAACCGGCTGGCTGGTCTCTGCCTCTTCGGTCCGTTCTGTCTGCATCTCATCGACCGCACAGCTCAGCAGGAATCCGCTGTAGGCTGTACCTTCCAGCGAGTATCCGTGATCTCTGGCCCAGCAGACCGCCTTCATGATGGAACGGGTGTCGGGAATGCGGCTGGCGGATGCGATCACTGTGTAGATACAATGTTCGTGCTGAATAAAGAGGCGGCCGGATAACTGTTCTTCCAGTCCGATGATGGCCGCAGTATCCGCGGCGAACAGATAGTATTCATCCACCTGTTCCGGCATGCCTTCCCTGAGTTGATATTCCTGATAGATATAGCATAAATCATGAACGGCCAGCTTGTCAATGAGACTCTCATCTGCTTTGTAATAGCGGCGGAGCGGCCGGATGTCGTATCGGTTTAAATAGTCATCAATATTCTTGTAGAGCTGAGTCAGATACTTCAGATGGATCAAAGAACGCCGGTGCCGTTCCACTTCCTGTTCTTCCTCTGCAATTTTTTCCTGGATCATGGTATAATAAGAACCAAAGGAACTCTGGTGAAGAATCCGGTTGATGTCCTCGATGCTGAAATTCAGCCTCCGGTAGAACATGATGTCGAGAAGCTTTCTCGTGTCCTCATAGCTGTAGCACCGGTAGCCGTTTTCCAGCTTCTGCGGAGAGATGATCCCCTTTTTTTCATAAAAACGGAGCGAGTCACGGCTGATTCCAAGCCTTTTTGACACGTCTCCAATCGTATACTGCTTCATAATCGAATCCCCTCTTTTTTTATTTCACTTCCTGTTATTTTAACACAGATAGCTCCGGAGGGGACCTTACAGTTTTCTGTCTGCGTTTACAAAATTTTAACGAAGTTTATCTTGTAAAAGGAATGCAGATGTGATATTATTACAATAATAGTAATTAATACTAATTTTAAAAAATAAGAAACAGCAGTCTGACAGGCGGAAAGGGGTATTCACATGGGTGAAACAAAAAAGAAACTGGTAAAGTGTCTGGTATGCGGTGCAGTATTTGAGGAGGGGGTAAGCGTATGTCCTGTATGTGGAGTGGGGACTGAGAATTTTGTCCCATTTACGGAGGAGGAGAAGTCCTTCCACAGAGACACGGAGGAGCTCTTTCTGATTCTGGGAGGCGGTGCTGCCGGATTAAATGCGGCAGAGGCCATAAGAGAACGGAATTCCACAGCCTCCATCGTGATGGCGACGAATGAGGATATGCTCCCATACAGCCGCCCCATGCTGACCAAATCCATGCTGGGAGAGAACAACAGAGAACAGCTTCTGGTTCATGATGCGTCATGGTATGAGAAGAACCGGATTTTGACCCTGACGGGAAAGACGGCGGAATCGATCGATCCGGAGACCAGAGAAGTGACCTTCTCCGATGGAATCCGTTTAAAATATGATAAACTGATCTATGCCCTGGGTTCTGAATGCTTTATTCCGCCGATTCCGGGCCACGAGAAGCCGCAGGTCGCAGCCATCCGCAGAATCACCGATACGGAAAAGATCAGTGTCCTGCTTCCGCAGACGAAGCATGCCGTGGTAATCGGCGGCGGTGTTCTGGGACTGGAGGCCGCATGGGAACTGAAAAAGGCCGGCCTGGAGGTGACCGTTTTGGAGCTTGCACCCCAGTTAATGGGCCGTCAGCTGGATGCGGGAGCCGGTGAATTCCTTAAGAAGCTGATTCTGGACGTGGGAATTGCCATTCACTTAAATGTCAAGATCGAAGCAATCGAAGGCGAGTCGGAGGTGACGGGAGTACGTTTAGGCGACGGCACCGTTGTCCCGGCCGAACTGGTTGTGGTATCCGCCGGCGTCAGGGCGAATTCCGGACTGGCGAAAGATGCGGGAGCAGAGATCGGAAGGGCCGTCAAGGTCAATCAGTTCATGGAAACCACCATTCCGTTGGTGTACGCATGCGGAGACTGCGCGGAGTATGAGGGGATCAATTACGCGATCTGGCCTCAGGCTGTGGAGATGGGCAGGACAGCGGGGGCGAATGCGGCCGGCGACGGTCTCGTTTACCACACGGTACCGGCGGCTCTGACCTTTAACGGTATGGAGACATCTCTTTTTGCGATTGGGGATGTGGGAAAGAACGGGGAAACACAGTACACAGTGGAGCACGAGGAGGATGCAGAGAAGAAGATCTATAAGACCCGGTATTATGCGGACGGCAGACTGACCGGAGCGATTCTCATCGGTGATACGAAGGAGATGCAGCGTGTGACGGAGGAGATGGAACAGGCCTGATTTCCCGCTGTATCCGACAGACGGTTTGGCTGATCCGTCCGGAACAGGACGAATAATATGCTGAAAAACAGCGGCCCGGTATGAAGCTGTAAGGGCCGCTGTTATAGTATGGTCTTTTATGTGTTTCACTTACTGCTTTCCGCGCAGTGCCTGCAGCGTCGTCTGAACTTCTCCGCGAAGCGCTGTCTTATCCGGTGAAATCGAGGTTAACATTTGCTGGATACGGCTCACGCAGTGATCGTTGCCTACCTTTGCAAGCGATTTAAGTGCTGCGGTTTTTACCTCATCCTCAGGGGAATCAAGGAGCGCCATCAAGACGTTGCTGGAATCGTCTCCAACTGCGGATGCACACGCCTCAGCTAAGTGTACCTTTGTTTCTGCATCTGCATTCAGATAACTTTTCTTAATCTTATCCCATTTACCCTTCTGAACTAATTTTTCTAATGCTTCTGTTGTTGCTCCTTTTGATGAACCAAACATAATATCCCTCTTTTCTTAGTATATAAAGCCTATACCATATTATATCATGAATGTTCAGATTTACAATACAATTTGTCGGAAAATATTCATGGTAATTATTAAATGTCTATAAAATTTTTCTGACAGGTCAGAGCAGCGTGATTTTGTAGGTCTTCATCCAGTAATCGATCTGCAGCACATAGGCCAGCATCTGCGGACCGGCCATCAGCTGGCCGTACCACGGTTTTCCGTAATCGGAGGGACTTTTAAGAAATGTTTCCAGTTTTTTTATGTCCAGAAACTGCATGACAGGCGAGGAAGCATCGTTCATGATTTCGCGGACACGGCTGGTGAGCAGCTTCTCATAATTCGTGTCGTAGGTCTTCGGGTAGGGCGATTTTCTGCGGAACAGGATATCATCAGGCAGAAGGCCTTTCCCGGACTGGCGCAGAAGATTTTTGACGAGACCGTCCTTTGTCTTCATATCCCAGGGAACATTCCAGACGTATTCAATGATCCGGTGGTCTGCAAAGGGCACTCTGGCCTCCAGACCGGAGTACATACTGGCGCGGTCCATGCGGTTTAAAAGTGTCTGCATGAACCAGCGCAGATTTAAGTAGGAAATTTCACGGCGCCGTGCCTCTGTGGGCGAATCTTCGGACAGGGTGGGAGTCTCCGATACGGACCGTTCATACGTTTCCTTTACATAGGCATCCATCTGCAGATAATCGAGAAAATCATCTTTCAGTAGTATTTTTCTTGCTTCCAGATCCATAGTCCACGGGAAGGTGTGGGCCCGGAAGCATTCCTCTTTATGAAACCAGGGATAGCCGCCGAATATTTCATCGGCACATTCCCCGGTCAGTGCCACCTTGTTGTGTTCCTTGACCAGTGAGCAGAAATGCAGCATGGAGGAATCGATGTCTCCCATGGCAGGCAGATCGTGGGCCAGCACAGAATCGCAGAGGCGGTCGGCCTGATCGGTGTTGCCGCATTCCAGATAGTGGTGGTCGGAATCGAGAAACTTCTGCATCCGGTCCACAAACGGACGGTCCTGAGAGGGCTGAAAGGAATTGGCCTTAAAATACTTATCGTTGTCTGTAAAATCAAAGGAAAAGGTAGTCAGTCTTTTGCCCTGTTTTTTAAGCTCTGCCGCGCAGACGGCGGAAACCAGGCTGGAATCCACTCCACCGGAGAGAAACGTGCAGATGGGTACATCGGAGACCATCTGACGCTTTATGGAGTCCTGAACGAGAAAAGATGTCTTTTCAATCGTCTCTTCGTAGCTGTCCTCATGGGGCTGGCTGACTAATTTCCAGTAGCAGTGGGAGGAAATGCCATCCGGAGAACAGATGAGAAAATGGCCGGGCAGAACTTCCTCCATACCGGCAAATACTCCGCAGCCGTATGTTCTGGCTGGACCGATGGAGAATACTTCGTTCAGTCCCTTCCGGTCCAGCTCCGGACGGATGCCGGGAACGGCCAGAATCCCTTTTATTTCTGACGCAAACAGAATCTCGTCTCCCCGTACCATATAAAAGAGCGGCTTGACACCTGACCGGTCGCGGAACAGAATGACGCGGTCGTGGAAGGCGTCGTAACAGGCAAATGCAAAGATGCCGTTCAGCCGCTTGACGAAATCAGGGCCGTATTCGATGCAGCCGGTAAGAATTACCTCGGTGTCGCTGGTGGTGGAGAAGGAGTGTCCCAGGGCCTGCAGCTCCTTTCTCAGCTCCTCCGTGTTATAAAGCTCGCCGTTATAGGCAATGGAAAATGTACGGCCGCCGACCTCCTTTTCCATGGGCTGGTGGCCGGTTACCAGGTCTATGATTGACAGGCGGGCGTGGGAGAGGCCGGCATGTCTGTTCAAAAAGACGCCGGAATCATCGGGACCGCGATGCCTCTGCACCGCGGCCATGTCTTTTAATATATCCCGGTAACGGGCTTCTTCGTTCAGGTAGTTGCGATGCGGGTGATAAAAGCCTGCAATTCCACACATGGCAGATTCCTCCATTTTTAAATTTGTGATGTTGGTAACAGGTTCGGCTACAGAAGAAAGCAGCCGGTTATAAATGCAAAAAGAAAGCCGATTAAGACTGGCGGAAGATTTTTGCGGGCCAGATCCAAGGGGCTGACGTTGCAGATAGCGGCTACGGGGATGAGCCCCCAGGGGACGATGGTACCGCCGCCTACAAAGATGGCGGTGATCTGTCCGAGAGAAGCCAGCACGGGGACCGAGGCTCCGACCGCGGTTCCGAAGGTGTGAGCCAGGGCGCCTGTCAAGGGGAGACCGGAGAAGCCGGAGCCATCCAGGCCGGTCAGACTACCAACCGCCATCTGGATGAACGCGGCCATATACTTGTTTAACGGCGCGTTGTGAGCCAGCCAGACGGCCCAGTCGTTCATGATACCGCTCTGATACTGGCTGCCCATAATGGTGGTGATACCATTTCCGCCAAGGAAGAAGAATGCACCGATGATGATGACAGGAGCAAAAATTTTTATGGCAAAGAGAAAGCCGTCTGTCACATAGTCAGTCACCTTCTCCAGCGACTTTCTTCCAAATCCGGCGACAGCGCCGATGCACATGACGAGTACGGCGGTGCCGGAGACCATGCTGGTGGCGTCTCCTCCTTTTAAGTCAAAGGCCAGCATCAGAAGAATATCGGCGAGAAATGCCGCGGGAGTAAGAATTGCGACAGCAATGGCTGCTTTCGTTCTTGTGTTCCTCTCCTCCGGCAGCGCCTCCGCACAGACGCCATCTCCGGCTGCCATACTCTTACGGTTTAAAAGATATGCGGCCGTTACGGTGGCAATACCCATGACCCAGAAAACAGGACGGCCCTGCGTGAGAATATTGGATGTGGAGATTCCGGCGGCGCCGGCGGAGACGGCAGGAGCCCCCTGGATGACGAAATCATAGCTTAAAGCGATTCCGTGGCCGAAGAGATTCATGGCCATGGCGGCAGCAAGCGGTTTTAGACCGGCTTTCACTGCGCATGGAAGCATAATGGCGCCGACTAAGGCCACGGAAGGGGACGGCCAGAGGAAGAGTGAGAAGAGCAGCATGGTGATTCCCAGAATCCACCATGTGACGGAAGGCGTCTTCATGATTTTCGACATGGGAACCATCATCAGGTAATCGCTGCCTAAGTCTTTTAAGCATTTGGACAGAGCGGTTACCAGGGCTATGGTGGCGATGACTTCCATGAATTCTCTGGCAGCGAAGAGAATAGAATTAAATACGGTCATGATGCCGCCCGTGACGGAGCCTAGACCGATGACGCCCAGAAGAAATAAAAACGCGATACAGACGGCAGGGGTATCTTTTCGAAGGATCATGACTGCGAGGATTACGAGAACGCCAATGAGATAAACATAGTGCAGGGGGGTAAGCACTACGGCAGAATCGAACATAAGAACCACTCCTGAATTTAGAATATAATCCATAGTATGAAGCGCGGGAAGGGCCAGTGCAGATTTTTTCAGCCGAAGCTTGAAATTTGCGGCGGCTTCTCCTATACTTAAACCGAAAGGGGAACGCATATGCAGATCACATCGGTTCACATCAGGAATTTTAAAGCCATCCGTGAGATGGAGATTCATGGTATCGAAAATGCCCTGATTCTGGTAGGAAAGAACAATACGGGAAAGACCTCGGTGCTGGATGCCATCCGCGCGGTGGCCGGCTCCTATCAGATCCGGGAAAGCGACTTCAACGAGCGAAAACAGAATATTGAGATATCCATCACCCTGAATTTTACAGAGGATGACCTTCATATGTTTCACCGCGCAGGGATTGTGAGCCAGTACAAGCGGTATGACGCCTGGTACAGGGATTTCTGTGCAAAACTGCCGTCCTGCGAGGATGAGACCCTGTCCTTTACCTTTGTGGTAAACTGGAAGGGGGAGTCCCGCCTGTACGATGGATATAAGAAGAACAACCGGTATATCCAGGAGGTATTTCCCAGGATTTATTATATTGATACCGAGCGGCAGCTGAAGCAGTTTCAGGATGATCTCTTTATGTTCCAGGAGGATGAGCAGCTCATCAGACTCCGCGCCCACGTCTGCATGTTTGACGCCGCAAAGGAGTGCAACCAGTGCTTTCAGTGCATCGGCCTGATCAATCAGAAAAAGCCGGAAGATTTAAAGCTTTACGAGACATCGAAGCTTCTGGAATATAAGATGTACCAGCTGAATTTGAAAGATTTTACGGAGAAGGTCAACGCCAATTACCGGAAAAACGGCGGCTTCGAGGAAATCAAGTTCACCTTAAACTGCAACCCGGATGAGATGTTTCATGTGACGGCTGAGACGTATCACGAGGAACACGGGAGACTGAATCCCATCGGGAATCTGAGCGGAGGCATGAAGAGCATTTATATGCTGTCGCTGCTTCAGACGTATACGGACGATGAGAAGCGGATTCCCAGCGTGATCATTGTGGAAGACCCGGAGATATTTCTCCATCCCCATTTACAGAAGATATCCAGCGAGATACTGTATCAGCTGTCGAAGAAGAACCAGGTAATCTTTACCACGCATTCCCCCAATATGCTGTTTAACTTTACCAGCCGTCAGATCCGCCAGGTGGTGCTGGACGAGGAGGACTATTCCGTGGTACGCAGACATACGGATATCGATGCGATTTTAGACGATCTCGGATATGGGGCCAGCGATTTCCTGAATGTAAGCTTTGTTTTTATTGTGGAGGGAAAGCAGGATAAGAGCCGTCTGCCCCTTCTGCTGGAAAAGTATTATTCGGAAATCCACGATGCAAACGGTAATCTGTCCCGGATTTCGATTATAACGACGAACAGCTGTACCAATATCAAGACTTACGCCAACTTAAAATATATGAATCAGGTCTATCTGCGGGATCAGTTTCTGATGATCCGCGACGGAGACGGAAAGAATCCGGAGGAGCTGGCGGGCCAGCTGTGCCGGTATTATGACGAGCGGAGCCTGGAGGATGTCGACAAGCTGCCGAAGGTCACAAGGAGGAATGTGCTGATTCTTAAGTATTATTCCTTTGAAAATTATTTCTTAAATCCTGAGATTATGGCAGAGCTTGGAATCGTGAAGAGTGAGGAGGCGTTCTATGAGACGCTCTTTTCCAAATGGCAGGAGTATTTATACCGCCTGCAGTCGGGCCGCCATCTGACGGAGGTGCTGGGTGGCACCATCTCTTCTGTGGAGGAACTGAAAGCCCATATGGAAGAGTTCAAGATCTATATGAGAGGTCATAACCTGTATGACATTTTTTATGGGCCGTATAAGAAACAGGAGACGGAGATTCTGAGAAAGTATATAGAACTGGCGCCGAGAGAGGATTTTAAGGATATTTTGGAGGCCATCGACCGGTTTGTCTATTTTGACAGCAGGAAGGTGGACATTTAAGGCACGAGGCCTGGTCATTATGGTAATCAGCCTCTGGACAGAAGAAAGCGGTCCGGAAAATATAACAGGATTTTCCGGACCGCTTTTTTGAAATTAAAAATGGAAACGGATTATGCCTTTACTACCGGAAACAGGATCGCTGTCTCCAGTTCTTCTGCGGAAGAGACCATAGTTTCATCCTTTAGATACCGCTCAATGCTGATTCCGGTGAGCTGATATTCCGGATGTTCTTCCAGATATTGACAGATCGCCTGATACCCGGTGTGGATCTCCTCCAGCGGCCCCTGATGGATCGTGGTGACAGAGAGGGAGTCCGGCAGAAGCTTCGTGTCCGGATGAGCTTCCGCTACCTGGAGCTGAGCTTCCACCTCCATCATGTCTTCGTTGAATTCGCTCCCCATATAGACCAGCTGACAGGGGCCCGTGCGGTGCAGGCCGCGTTCCTTTGCCTGTGCCATGAGGTCAGAGATGAGTCCGTGTATATCCCGGGCCCTGATGGCGATGGTGCGTTTTACGGAGAAGACGCGCTGCTCCGGTGTGTTCATGACAATGATATGATAGTTCCGATTCATGGTTATGCCCTCCTTAAAATGGGAGATATCCCGTTCCATACAGGTGAGCGTCTCCGTCAGGCTGGCCGCCTGTTCTTTTACCCGCTCGTACTGGAGCAGAATCTGGATATTTAACTCTGCCTCCGTAAGCGTCAGCAGCCGTTTGATTTCGGCCAGCGAGAAGCCGTATCGCTTCAGCTTCCCGATTCGCTGAAATGTGGGGATCTGGCTGCTGTCATAGTAGCGGTAACCGTTCTGCTCATCCGTGGCGGCCGGATGCAGCAGTCCGATGTGGTCGTAATGGCGCAGCATCCTTGCGGAGATGCAGCAGAATTTTGAAAATTCTCCAATGGTAAACATAGGAACCTCCCAAAGTGAAATTGTGTTGTATTGATATAGTGTTGTCAGGTACAGAACCGGTTCTGAGAAGATTGTACACCTTCCCACTGTGATAAGGTCAAGGGAAATTTTTTCTTAATTCGCGTTGTAAGATTACTATGATTGACATAGCGTGTCAGGTTTTGTCTGATACAATGAAAACGAGGTGATAGCAGTGACAGAGAGCCGGCTGTTCCGGTTCTCGCGGATCAAGGAGATTGTGCTGACAGGGATCCAGTTTGACCGGACCCCGGAAGGAACGGAGCCGGATCTGACACGATGGGAGAATGAGAAGGAGCCTGTCTCCGTGGTTCTGCGTTTCCCGGAGGAAGCGGCCTCCAGAGTGTATGATGTGTTCGATGACCGGGCGGTTACGAAGTGTGGCGGGGAGCTTACTGTCCGGGCGGTTATACCGGACAATGAGTGGCTGTACGGCTTTCTGATGTCCTTTGGAGATAAAGTGACTGTGCTGAGTCCGCTTTCTTTAAAGCGGGCGGTGGAAAAGAGACTGAAGTCTGCACTGCAGCATTATGAGGAGAAATGATGAATATCAGAGAAGAACTGGAAAAAAGAAATGGTAATCATGAAGCATTTGTATTTCAGGATGTGGAGGTGAAGCCCGAGAGGATTCGGGCAGTTTTGATTAATGAGGTGGTGCCCTCAAATCCGGCGGATGACTTTTACGGCGGTGACGGGGCGGCCTATCTATCGACGGCGATTCCGCTGTTCCAGAAGGCCGGAGCACAGGCAGACAGTGCGGGAGAACTGCTTGAGCAGGGCATTTACCTTACGAACGCAGTGAAAATGCCGAAGACGGCCCCGGCCATTGAGAGAAGCAGCATTGAAAAAAGTCTGCCGTATCTGGAGTGGGAGCTGTCTCTCTTTCCCCATGTGAAAGTGATCATGCTGATGGGGGATGTGGCGAAAAAAGCCTTTAACATGATAAGTAAAAAGGCCATTGGGAAACATGTGATTCCGCCGGTGTCCACCTATAAGATACGGAAGAGTGAATTCTGGTATCAGGGTATACGCATTATGCCTTCCTACATTATGACCGGGCAGAATATTTTAATTGAAAAATCGAAGGCCGAAATGGCTGCTGAAGATATCTCTGTCATGCTTTCCATAATCAAAGAATAAAATAGGCCTGCATCATACCGCACCGCGGAGTTGAAACGCGGAGGTATGACGCAGGCATTGTTTGTTTGACAGGAAAACCCGTACTGTTCATTGGTTCAATCCACGCCCCGTCGCGCGAGTCCGGTAATCTGTTTAGATCGCGTTACGCCTGACTTTCGTGTTCCGGGAGAAGGTCTGTTTTCAGCAGACCGTATAAATAGTAGTCGCACCAGGAAGAGACCATTTTTCCCTGTCGGATGCAGCCCTCCCGTGTGAAGCCGGCCTTTTCCAGCGTTTTGCAGGAGGCAGTGTTTCTCACGTCCACATCGGTCCAGAGCCTCTGAAGTTCCGTGTGTGTGAAGCAGAAATCCACCACGCTTTTCAGGGTTTCCGTCATGAGGCCATTTCCCTGACAGGCAGGCGAGAGGCGGTAGGAGACCTTGGACATCCGGTCGTTTTCGATTAAGTAGACCCAGAATTCCCCAATTACCTTATTGTCTTTCTTGTTCGCGATGCCCCAGTGGAAGCTTTTCGTTGGTCTCCTATTGGCGGCTGTGAAAAGCAGTTCCGGGTTTAAATCGTGTCTGCCGGGCCGCTTTCCCCAATAGAGGTACAGGCCGGGATCGCTCATCCACTCCCGCAAATCGTCAGTATCCTCCGGCTTAAGTTCCCTTAAAATCAGCCGTTCTGTTTCAAGAACCGGTTTTTTTGTCAGATAGTCCTTTAAACTCATGGCCGCCTCCTCTCAGAATGTAAATACGCCAGACCAGTCGAAATCAGCCGATTCCTCCAGGCTTTTTGGCCAGGAAGCGCACCATTCGGGCACACCGGGCTGTGCCACCCGGTCGAGGCTGGGAGTATAGGGCTTCAAGTCGATGACCGGTGTGTTGTCACGTGCGTCGATATGGCTGAGTCTGATGATGCCGGCCGCCGGATCGATTCGAAGAATCTGCGCCGTTGAGAGCGCGACAGGGTTAGGGCGTTCCGGGGAGCGGGTGGCAAAGGTGCCCAGCGTCTCCGGCGAATTGCGGTAGGGAGAGGTGACCTTGAGCACACCGCGGGAAGCTTCATTGTCACAGGCGTCGAACCACCAGAAGATCTGAATATGGCTGAAGCCATCCAGTCCCTCCAGGGCGGAACGATAAGGCTTTTCCAATAAAATGAGTGGCATTTCATTCTGAAATACAACTTTGCCGACAGGCCTTACTATGAGATTGTTCATGCTTTTTTGTCCTTTTTCGTTTTATTACGGCGCCGTTATCTTAATTGTAGCAAGTGTTTTTTATACTTCAACCCCCTTTTTTAAAATTATAAAATTCGCAGAATAAAGAAAAAATCTTCCAGTGCTGCTGCCGTTTGATGGGCTGCGAACTGTAACAACTCAGGACAAAAGTACCTCAAAACACCGAATGAGGTCTTTCACGAATTTTATGTTTATGATACAATAAAACAGAGATAGAGCAGGCGTGCAGCTGGAACATAAAACTGGCATTGCTGAAAAGTTAAAAACTGGATATTTAAAACAGTCCATTTTCGGTTTATAGTAAGTGCATTATCATTGAAAACCGGAAGGGAGACTTTGTATGAAAACGAACAATAATACCAGAAAAATGGTGATGACGGCGCTGTTTATGGCGCTGGTATGTACAGCGACGATGGTGATCCGGATTCCGACACCGGGTACGAACGGATATATCCATCCGGGAGATGCGCTGGTGATTCTTTCGGGAATCTTTCTTGGACCGGTCCAGGGGCTCCTGGCCGCAGGAATCGGTTCCGCGCTGGCGGATTTCCTGGGCGGATATCTGCTGTACGTGCCGGCCACCTTTCTGATTAAGGGACTGACCGCTTTTTGCTGCGGCCTTGTATTTCAGAGACTTTCGGCGACGGCCGGAAAACGGACCGCCGGTGTGGTGATCGGAGGGCTGACTGACATGGTGTTTGTAGCCTGCGGGTACTGGCTCTATGAAACCTGTTATTATGGAATGGCAGCAGCCCTGGCCAGCGTGCCGTCGAATTTGATTCAGGGCCTTGGAGGCCTTGTTCTGGCCGTCATTCTCTATCCAGTCCTGGCTGTGTGCCGACGCCAGATGGAGCAGGAGGAAAAGCGGCTGGAATAACGCGGAGAAATTCCGGGAGGTTTTTTTGTGGCAATTGCAAAGAAGCATAAAAGATCGTTAATCTATGGGGACAGCACCTATTACTGGTGGGTAAAGCGGGATGATGATTATGACAGACCCGTACTGCATATCGCATCGGAGGACAAAGGGCTGATTGTGCTCTATCCCACGGAACAGCACGGGGAGCGGCGGTATCTGGTATCCATCGGAAGAGTATTTAAGAACAGAACGACGAGCGGCTGCTGGCAGCGGTACCGGATTCCGAAACTGGACGCCGGGAGGGAGCCGGACGCAGGCCAGGATACAGAGAAAGCCGACGAGCCGTTTATGGAAGCTTTTCCTGTTACACCTGGATTTGTGGCCAGCCTTTTGGGCTGGTGCCTCGACGAGGGGGAGGCAGAGAGTGTGACATGGAACGGAAGAGATATCTGGCTGTAGGGAGGAACGGTATATGGCAGTAATTCTATCGCTGCAGGGCTGTATGGCCGTGGGAAAAACCACGGCCGTTCAGTATGTAAGGGAGCGTCGTCCTGAAATGGACAGACACCGCAGCGAATAAAATATAAAAGCAGGAGAGTGGAATCATGGCAGTATTAAACATGCGTTACGACGGAGACGAGATACTGAGAAAGAAATGCAAAGAAGTGAAAGAAGTGGATGACCGGATCCGAGAAATCCTTAACGATATGACAGATACGCTTCATGCGACACCTAACGGAGCAGCAATCGCAGCGAACCAGGTAGGAATTTTAAAACGCCTTGTCGTCATCGATATGGGAACTGGGCTCATGAAGCTGGTAAATCCAGTGATTGTGGAACAGACAGGGGAACAGGACTGCATCGAAGGCTGCTTAAGCTTTCCGGAGAAATACGGAAGGACCATTCGGCCCCAGACCGTAATCGTGAAGGCGCTGGATGAAAATGGAGAAGAGGTCACTCTGACCGGAATCGATGAGATGGCCAAATGTTTCTGCCACGAGCTGGATCATTTAGACGGAGTCTGTTTCGTCGATAAGGTGACGGAGTGGCTGTGACCCGTGCCAAGTCAAAAAGCGCCGCAGGCAGCGGCCAAACCGCTGAGTGCTCATAACAGGGAGGAACGATCATGCAATTACTATTTAAACAGCGGCTGTTTTCCTGGTTTGACAGTTACGACATCTATGACGAGGCTGGAAATACCGTCTATACGGTAAAAGGAAAATTAAGCTGGGGCCATTTGCTGGAAATCTATGACCGTTTTGATAATCATATCGGAACCGTACAGGAGAGAGTGCTCACCTTTCTGCCTAAGTTCCTGATGTACATAAACGGACAGGAGATCGGAGAAATCCGCAAGGAACTGACCTTTTTAAAGCCCAAATTCACACTGGACTGCAACGGCTGGACGGTGGACGGAGACTGGCTGGAATGGGACTATCGTGTAAAAGACAGCTCAGGCAGTCTGATCATGACAGCCAGTAAGGAATTTCTCCGCTTTACAGACACGTACGTTCTCGATATTGTAAGGGAAGAGGATGCGCTCCTCTGTCTGATGATCGTACTTGCCATTGACGCGGCGAACTGTTCCGGCGGGCAGGACTGAACTGTTCCGGCTGATCAGGCAGAGTTCCAGTGATCAGGCATCTTTAACCAGGAAGGCAGACGGGTATCCCGGCTGCCTTTTGCGGCATTTATCTGCATCTGTGTGAGGAAGAAAGCATCCCTTAAATCGGTGCCTCTAAGATCGGCATCCCGCAGATCGGTTCCCAGAAAGCATGTTCCGAAGAGACGGCATCCCTTCAAGTCGGCGGCAATGAGAAAGGAAGAGGAAAAGTCCATGGCGCTTAAGTCTTCACCCTGAAAATGATATCCCAGATAGCGCAGGGGCCCGGCGCCGTTCGTTTCGGGAGTTTTTCGGGAACAGGCGGAGTGACTGCGGGCAGACTGCGGAGCGCGTCCTTTTTTCGAAGGCATCGTCTGAGAGGCCGCATAATCAAGCGTCAGGCTTATCGTCTCCTTTAACAGACCATTGGCTGCAGTGATGGTATCGCGGATCCCATCTTCCGTCAGGGTTTGCCGGGATCCGCCTGCCAGCTTCTCCAGACCGGTGATCGCAGCGTGGATACGGGGGCTCAATGCGGCTGCCGGGCGCAGCAGTGCGGCTTCTTCCAGATACCACATTGCCTCGTGCAGCTTCAATTCAATGAGGAAGACACGAAACATTTCCTCCGGGTCAGGAAGCTGACGCCAGCTCTTCCCTTGAAACACGATTTCTGTGACCGTCTGCCCCGCCCCGAAGCAGTCGTAATTGATGCAGCCCTTCAGTCGGCGTCCGGACAGAGAACTGTGAATCCTGCAGGAGAAATCTTCGCATAATTGGAGGCAGGGAATCCCGGCTTCCTTATCGCCGGGGAATCCCTCCTCTTTGGAAAAATAGAGCGCTGTGCAGCACAGGCCGCAGCAGCGGGAACAGTCCGCGGCCAGTCGTTTTCGCCCATGGGATATGAGGGCCGGCATCAAGTCTTCCTCGCCGGTTACCGCGTGCCGGTGCGGGATACTCTCGTGGATTGGTTCCATGTCATTCAACCTCCTGTACTTGTAACTGAACGTATTCCATAGTATAATGCGGGTATCTGACAGCGTCAAGGTCCTGCGGGCAAGTGCTACATCAGGGGGGCCGGTGTGCCACTATAAAATTAATCCGGTAAGAAGGATCAGAGAAACGGGGGTGTAGAGATGAAAGAGACGAATAATCCGGTCGTTTGGCAGTCCCGGACGTGGCTGATGGATGCGTTTACGGCTCTGATGGAAGAAAAGAAGTTCGAAGAGATCACGGTAGTGGAGCTATGCAGACGGGCGGATTTGTCAAGGCGGACATTTTATAGAAATTATTCCTCGAAGGAAGACCTGTTTCGAAGCTGCTGTGAGCGCCTCTGCCGGGAGTATGTCCGGTATCTGGAAAGGGATACCGCCTATTTTGCGGCGCACATCACAGAGGTGTATTTTTCGTTCTGGAAAGAGCATAAGACATTTCTGCGGTCTGTATGCAGGGATGATAAGATCTGCTGTCTCATCGAGGTCTCCAACACATTCTGGCCCGAAATTTACAGCCGGCTGCAGTCGTACTGGAACGAAACCATGAGCGGAGAAGAGCTGGAGTACTGTCTGTTTTTTAACATGGGAGGCTTATGGAATATTATGATGAAATGGCTTTACGAAGAACCGGAGAGAAGCCCCGGTGAAATGGAGTGTATGATCCGAAGGGCTTTACATAATTTACTGGCTGGCACCGAAAAATCGCCGGATAGGAGTGATGCAAAATGAAAAAAATTACCAGGAAGGAACTGTTATCCATTCCAAATCTCATGGGATACTTCCGGCTTCTGATGATCCCGGTCTTCGTATCTCTCTATCTCCATGCGGAGACGGACCGCGGCTATTACATCGCGGCGGCCGTCATGGGAATCTCGTCCATCACGGACATGTTTGACGGACTGGTTGCCCGGAAATTCAATATGATCACGGAATTCGGCAAATTTCTGGACCCGTTTGCCGATAAGATGACGCACGGGGCCATTCTCTTATGCCTGTGGACACGCTATCCGTATATGGCAGTTCTGGTGATACTCTTTGTGGTCAAGGAAGGCTTCATGGCGGTTATGGGCCTGGTGAAGCTGAGAGAGGGCAAAAAGCTTGACGGCGCCATGTGGTTTGGAAAAGTGTGTACGGCGCTGCTGTTTGTCGTCATGTTTGTTCTCATTCTCGTGCCCCATATCCCGGTCGCGGCGGCGAATGCACTGATCGCTGTCTGCGCCGTAGTCATGGTCGCGACGCTCATCCTGTACATACCCGTGTTCCGAAACATGTGACAGAGTTCCTACTGCTCAAAGCCGTGTACCCAGTTACCCTTCAGGAAATAGCGGAGAAAGACGACTGAACTCAGGAACCAGGTCAGCGGATAAGCCCAGAATACCACACGGATATCCGGAATAAAGTGAACGGTTACAGTGATGTACGTCACCCGGATGATGCACCAGCAGACCATCATAACCAGCATGGGAACCGTGGATTTTCCGGCGCCGCGGAGAATCCCCGCGATACAGTGGGAAAATGCCAGAAGAAAATAGAACAGGGTCACGGTGCGGGCCTGGGCCGTTCCATTTATGATAACCTGTGGATCATTGTTAAAGGCGGAAATGAGCAGCGGAGAAAAGGCATAGATGAAAATGCCGACCAGTTCCGCGGTGATGATGGAGCAGAGAATGCCGAAGCCGGCCCCCTTTTTCGCACGCTCATACTGTCCGGCGCCGAGATTCTGGCTTACGAACGTGGTCAGGGCCATGGCAAAGCAGGTGATCGGCAAAAATCCGAAGCCTTCGATCTTCGAATAGGCGCCGCATCCAGCCATCGCCATTTTCCCGAAACGGTTGATATTGGACTGGACCACCACGTTAGCCAGAGAAATAACGGAGTTCTGGAAACCGGCCGGGAGACCGTTTGCGATGATCTGCCGCAGGAGCGCGGTGTCAAACCGGATTTTCTTTAGGCAGACCCGGTACTCCGCCGGACTTCTCATGAGCCGGCGCAGACAGAGAAACGCGCTGACAAACTGGGAGACAATGGTGGCAAGTGCCGCGGCTTCCACTCCAAAGTGAAAGATTCCCACCAGCACAAGATCCAGCACGATGTTGATGAGAGACGATATAATCAGATAGACCAGCGGGTGTTGGCTGTCCCCCACGGACTGCAGGATGCCGACAAATACGTTGTACATGACGAAAGACAGAGAGCCTGCAAAATACGTACGGAAATAGGCGGTAGATTCCGGAAGTACATCGGCCGGAGTTCCCATCCAGACCAGAATAATCGGCGCCAGCACCACGCCGATTACGGTCAGCACCGCCCCTGCGGTAAGTCCGAAGGCAATGGTAGTGTGAACGGCCTTCTGAACGTCATCGTGCCGTCCGGCGCCGTAATACCGCGCGATGACCACACCGGCTCCGATTGCGATGCCATTAAAGAAACCTACCAAAAGGAAGATTAAGTTGCCGGAAGAGCTGACGGCGGCAAGGGCATTGCTCCCCAGAAAATTGCCGACAATCAGGGAATCGGCTGTATTGTAAAGCTGTTGAAAAAGGTTCCCGAGAAATAAGGGAACAGCAAATGCGATAATTTTTTTCCAGATGGACCCCTCTGTCATCAGGGTCGAAGACGTGCTTTTTTCCATAGTTAATCTGCTCCGTAGTCATTGATCAAAGTTTTGTAACAGTAGTGCGCAGGGGCACCATCCTTTATTCTACTACAGAAACAGCGGGAATGGAATCAGTTTTTTGCGTGCGGAAAAGATTCGGTATCGGGAGAGTAAACCGCCTTTCCGTTTTTAACCACAATCCGCACGGAGCTTCCTCCAGTTCTGAACCACTTTCTCAACAAGCTGCCCGGCCGTATCACGGTTAAAGGGCATGACCCGGCCGTGGTATGGAAAATACACGAGATTCGACCAGAGTACCTCATAACCGCCTTTCTCATATTCTCCGGCTGTCGGTAAGTAGCTGTTGCATCCGTTGGTATAGCCGTTTAAAAAGAGCAGCGGCGTTCCGGCCGCCTCCATGGCGTCAATGGAAATCCTGCACATGGCTTCATTGGCTATCCCGCACAGACAGCCGTCATTGAGGGAGAAGTACTGTATCTCCACTTCTGAAAACTGTTGTGAAACGCCCTCACCGTTAAGGCGTTTCACTTCCCTGAGCCAGTCGGTTCCATCGATGCCGGCTTCCTTAAGCGCTTCACCGGCAATCCGCTCCGCCTGCGTCAGAGAGGGAACATCCGCTGTAAAATGGCTGAAAACCGACTTCATGGTCAGATGGGTGACTGGTTTTGCTGTCATTGCGGGAAGAATGGCTGACACTGCCTGACAGATAGAGTCCGCCGTCTGTTCCAGGGCATTTTTGCTCTGAACCCGGTATCGTTTCTGATATTCTTCTGAAAATCCCTTTTCTGCCGCCTCGAAGCTGTGGATCTCCAGATATTCTGTGTTTTCCTGATGAAACCGGGGCCGTACGTCTCCGGAGGCGCCCTGCATCATCATGATTTTGCAGCCGAAGCGCGCCTCCAGCCGCTCTCTTGTAATGCCAAAGTAGTCGGCTGATATGAGATAGTTGTCGCTGGAGAGAATGTTGGCATGGGCAGTGACCCGCAGCAGCAGTACCCTGGGAGATCCGTTTTCCGGTGTGGTCACAGACAGGATCCCAAGCCGGTTGTCGAAGTCTGCAGAATCCGTTCTGCGGTTCAGCCCCACACTGTTTTCTCCGATACCCATGAAGCAAAGGCCGGGGACAGGCCCTTCAGCGCATCTTTTACAGCATTCTGGGCCATGCGGCATACGAAATCAAAGTATTCCGGTTCCTCTGCGGCGTTCGGGGCGGAATGTGTATGGGAAAATGCAGCCATAACGTGATCGGCTCCCGTATGAAGCAGGTCCGCAATGAGGCCTCGCAAGACACTGGATAATTGGACCGTAAAACCGAGGCTGTCCAGGGTGATCAGGCAGGCGGTTTCTCCCCTGTATTTCCATACCATTGTCTGGAGCTTCAAGGGATCACGGACGCCCCTTGAGTGATTGTCCGGACGGAAAAATCCGACCAGTTCAACAGCAGTTTCCGGTGTGATATCGGCTTCCCCGTATCCCATCTGTGCAATATCGTAAGTGTTCATCTGAAACAACCTCTTTTCTTTCTGGCTTTTTCTTACTGGCCTTTGCTTTAAGCATACCCGAAACCCTGTGAAATCTCAATCTACCAGTCGCTTCTGTACTGTTTTGTATAAAAAAGAAGGACTGTTTTCCGCAGTCCTTCCATAACTATTTTTGATAGATGATTTTCCGTATGGCATGTATAGAGAGGCAGTACTGGTCCGCCAGGGTCTCCATGGACACTCCATTCTGCCAGGCATCAAGAATATCCCGGTTGCGTTTCCTCAGTTCCTCCCGGCCTCCGTTCCGTTCGCCCCAGGCCCTGTGCTGGCCCTCTCTGGCCGGAACATAGAGATATCCGGACTGAACGTAATTTTGCAGCTCTTCCACCAGCGAGGCGGGAAGAACCGCGGCCGCATTGATATATTTCATAGTGCTTCACTCCCTGTTTTGGTATTGGCAGGCAGCAAAGCCGTACTTGATCAGCGACTGCAGCTACTCCATGCAAAGGTCACTGATTCTGCCGGCTTTGCATGGAGCGATACATCGTTGTTTTTCTTTTTATTTCTGCACATCATTCTCATCCTTATCAAAAAGCTTCTGTGATTTGTACCGGAATACGCCTGTTAGGGCCGTTTTAAGGTATGCGCTCAGCTTTGGAGATGTGTTGCTGAGCAGTTACCAGTATATCATTTTAGAAAGGGATATACAAGCGGTGTATGCATCTTATGAACATGGAATTTGGAGTGAAAGAACTGTCTGGCAAAACACAGACGTGAAGAAAATGCGCTTTCTGTCTTTTCATTTAAAACGTTTTCCTGTATAATAAATGTTACAGTTGTAATAATATATGGTTTCATGACATGAGATACTTTCGGTTCGCCGCCTGCGTGGTGGCGTGGATTGAGTGAAATACAGAACCCAAGTGGATATCGCTGCCAAATCTGGTGGTGCGGGCTGAAAGGTCGTTAAATTCGACTTTCAGCGTTACTTCTATATATTTTTAGAAGAAAAAGGAGGAAAGTTTTATGTCGAAGGCTGAAGCTGCCAGAAAATTATATGAGGAATGTAAAGATATGGATATAGACGAAACCATGGAACTGGTTTTAAATGCAGAGACAGAAGAAGAGCAGGATTTTTTTTCTATGCTAAGTGATTTTATTTTGCAGAGAAAGCAAAAGAAAGTAATAGCCCAAAAGAGGTTCTAAATGAAAAAATACATTTTGTATGCCGGCGTTAATGGGGCAGGTGACCGTGTTATAATAAGACCAAGTTAGCAAGGAACCCAATGAAATCAAGGGTTTGCGGCTGCTTAGGTCTTAATTTATTATACCACAATCGAACTGCTTTTTCATGAAAATCCAGTGTCGTTTTCCAAAGAGTGGGATATTTTTTAGGATCAAGGCCGCAACCGAGTGGTTTGGGACCTGCTTATACTTAGTCCTATTCCAAATATCCTTTTCTTTTACTTCGTCTGAAGTAAAGCTCTCTTTCGGGAGAACAGCGCTGTTAAAAATAAATGAATATAGAGGACTAAGTGAAGCAACTTTGTTAGCTGATCTTAGTCCTCTTATGCGTTTTAGGAGGAAAAGGGTATGCAGATAGTATTTATTGGTATTGGTTTTTTGATTACTTTGTCAGCGGTTGTAAGTATTGCCCTGGCTGTAACGGCAAAGAAATCTGACGAAAGATTACGTGCCATCTGTACCTCTCTTGAAGAGAAGGGCAGGTGAATGGGATGCGGGAATATACAACAGGAAATTCGATTGTAGATGCAAGCGCGGAAATCAGCATTACGGGTAATATTACACCGCAGACATGGTATAAAACGATTGTAAAGGAAACAGGCAAACCGCATTTAACCGCTATTGTCATACTCGCGGATATTGTTTACTGGTATCGCCCAACTGAATTGAGGGACGAAAGTACCGGGCAGATTATAGCCATACGTAAGAAATTTAAGGCGGATCTACTCCAGCGAAGTTATCAGCAAATAGCGGAGCAGTTTGGTTTAAGCAAAAAGGAAGCTACAAATGCCATCATTTTTCTGGAAAAATTAGGCGTGATAAAAAGAGTTTTTAGGACGATCAATCTGAATGGACTTGTTGTAAATAATGTACTGTACATTGAATTGATCGTTGAAAGACTGAAAGAATTAACATATCCACGCTGTTATGATCCCCCTATCCCTTTTATGGGAGACAGGGGTGAAGACATTAAAGAGGAAATCATTGAAGAACAGTGCTTTGCTGAGAAAAATAGCGAGATGGTAGTCTTTGGAGAGGGGGCTGTCCCCAAAAAAGGGAGAGGGTGTCCCCCAGAAAAGAGATACCTGCCACGCCGAAAAATAGCAGGTGCCACTTTGTAGAAGGTACAGCACTATCTGTCAACAGGCAGACAAATACAGATATTACCACAGATATTTCAACTACAGATTATACCATCCAATCATATCAGGACACATTGCAGGCATTTCAAGAGAAGATTGGATATGATGCGATATGTATTGATCGTCCATTTGATGTGGACCGTCTGGATGAAATTGTGGGAATTGCGGTTGACGTACTGACAACAACGAAAGATACAGTACGGATTAATCAGGAAGAAAAGCCGACGGCCATTGTTAAATCCGTGTTCTGGAAATTGGATATGTTTAGAATACAGTTTATTTTAAATAGCCTGACAGAGACGAAAACAAAAATCAGGAATATGCGGGCAGTATTGCTAACAGCCTTATATAATTCAGCATTCACATTAAGTAATTCCGTTATGAATCAAGTGGTGATGAATGGTGACATCTCCCCTGAACATGTATGAGTAAAGGGGGTGATGAACAGTAACCAGGGTTAGACAATTACGCATAGCGAAGGATTTGACACAGTGGGAATTAGCGGACAAGCTGGGTATCAGCCTCCGTACATATCAGAGAATCGAATACGGGCAGCAAAAGCCGTCCTACAGAGTCATTTTAATCTTGCAAAAGATATTTAACGAGAATATTGAATCTATCCTGCAGGAATTATAACTGCCAAATAAGAAGTGGAGGAAATGTATGTTTGATATTAACAAATTGGAAGTAATGGACATAGTATTTGCCGATGAAGCACATGAGCGCTTCTTTCGTGAGAAGGTGCGGGAACTTCCAAATTCGCGCAGGGACAATGAAGAGATTGCTATGATATATACTCTTGGCATCTGTGACAAGACAAGAGCTGCTTTTTCAAAAATTGTGGACCAGAAAACATTACAGGTGAATCCCTTGGTTTTATTCGCCGGGTGGCAGACCTCCGCTTCGGAAAAAGTGACACGGCTGGCGATAAACCTCTATACCGGATTTGCACAGGAAGTGAAACGGGACAATTCGGAAGAAGGGTATTACATAGGGGTAGACAGTTCGGTTTATGCGGTTGGAGAAATTTTTGACTGCCCATATGCAAAATATTTTCTTGAAGCCGTTAAACTGCGTTATGACATATAAAAGAGGTAGAAGCGATGAAAATGTATAAGATTGACCAAATCATTGAGTTATTACGGTTAGGAAAAGAATCAGAAGATGACTATGTAGGATTTGAGAACAATGAAAAGGGAAACCTAGTTATTACATTAAAGCAACATGCCCCAGATTGGGAAGATGAAGAGGGATTCGGAGAAGCGGTTGAAGAGGTTGAACTTTTGGAACATGCTGGAGAATATTAAACATAAGGAGGAAACAGTCATAATGGATAGAGAAATACTTGGAATCGACCACGGCAATAGGCAAATGAAAACAGCGAATACGGCATTTTTGTCTACAGTGACGCAAAACAAGGTGAAAACCAGTAATTTAAGCCAGATTTTAGAATTTAAGGGGAAGTATTACTCAATCGGTGGCAGTAGGGAAGATGTGGATACAAAAGTCGATAAGACGGTGGACGATGATTACTATATTCTCACATTGGCGTCACTTGCCGCTGAATTGAAAGCCAGAGGTAAGAATCAGGCGGCTGTCAGGCTGGCTACAGGATTACCGCCTCGGTGGTATGAATCACAAATGAAGGCGTTCAGGAAGTATTTGGGCAGGGAGCGGGAACTGTGTTTTCGTTATCAGGGGGAGGAGTTCAATGTCTATCTGGAAGGTGTTAGCGTATATATGCAGGGATTTGCCGCGATCACAGATATCTTGGCAGAGACACAGGGAAAGTCCTGTCTTCTGGTAGATATTGGAGGTGGGACCGTTGACGGGGTTCCGATTGAGAACATGCGGCCCAGTGGAGCACAGCCTATTATAGATAATAATGGCACAATAAAATGTATATCCAATGTAAATGAGGTATTAATGGCTGAGTTTGGAGAGAAGGCCAAACCATATATCATTGAAACGATTATGCGGACAGGTACTTATGCAGGCGACGAAATGTATCTTCGTGTAATCCGCAGGGAATTGAACAAATATACGGAATACATTTATAACCTGATCAAGAAGCATGGATACAATCTGCATTTGGAAAAAATAATCTTTATGGGTGGAGGAGCCTCAATCATGCAGAATTTTGGCGATAACGAGGGTAAGGATGTGATCTGCATTCCAGATATACACGCAAATGCAAGAGGATATGAAGAAACCTTAAAAAGCATATGGAAGGCCAGGCAGAACATGGCCGGTTAAGGAGGCCATAAATGGACGACAAATATGTTACAACGCTTCGGCTTTATAAAAATAACCCGGCGCATTTCCAGGCACTAACCTGTCTGGAAGCGTACAACCGGGAGCTGTTCGCTTCTCAAAATGACTTTATTGCCGAGGCGGTAATCCACTATTCAGAGTATCTGAAACAGAAAACAGAATATGAGAAGCTGGAACGTACCTTATCAAATATACGAGAGAAGGAGGATTACTTTCGTGAACTGACAAAACGAGCCTTGGAAGACGTGCTGGGATCAATGCAGATAACTACCATTCCGGCAGTGGCTGAAAGCGATATGAAAACTAAAGAGGAACAGGAAACCAATAGTGAGAGTGAGCGGCCGGCAGAGATGACGGATCAGGCGACGGAAAAAGATTTTAATTTGCTTGATTTCTATAGTTCATTCACTGGATTTGAAGACGAAGGAGAAGATAGAATATGACGATATTGTGTGCTATAATAAAATTTATAGGAAAATTGTTGCTTGGAATTGCTTATGCGTTATTAAAAATTGCATCATTTAGTGTCAAAGTGATAGGCTGCATGTTTTTGTTTGTATTTCATATTTTCATGCTTTTAGTAGACGGAACCCGATTCTAAAAACTCAAGGAGAATACGATCATGGCTATTTGTGAGATTTGTGGCGGAGAAATGCTGGAACGTGTGGGTTGTAAAATAGGGATATGTGATTGTAACGGGAAAAGTTATCCGCGTATCAGGTTTGGGGCAGAGAAAAGGTTTGAGGATGTGTTTGGTGAAGAGGATAGCTGTCCGGATTGTTTAGCACCATTTGGGAGTTTTCACCATTTTGGCTGTGATATTGAAGAGTGTCCAGTATGTGGGGAGGCAATCTATGGTGATTGCAAGTGCGATTTAGTTTTTCCTGATTTAGAAGATTTGGTCATCATTAAAAGGGCTGAACAGGACGATCTGCAGAAAATTCTTAATTTACAGTATTTGGCTTATCAGAGTGAAGCAAAGCTTTTTAATAATCCTGATATTCCACCCTTGAAGCAGTCTCTTACGGATGTTGTCAATGAATACCAGAAAGGTATTGTACTTAAAGCAGAAGACGTAAAAGGCAATATCATTGGTTCGGTTAGGGCTTATTCTGAAAATGGCACAGTCTATATTGGAAAATTGATTGTTCATCCTGAAAGACAAGGAAAAGGGATTGGAACAAAACTTCTTATTAATATTGAGAATGAGTATCCTGGGTGCAGGTATGAACTATTTACAAGCACTAAGAGCGAAAAAAATATTTGTCTTTATGAACGTCTTGGTTACGCGATTTTCAAAGAGAAAGAAATAACAGAGGAATTAAAATTTCTTTATTTAGAGAAACAGAACTAAAAATTACCAGGAAAAAGTAATATGTAAACAGTGAATAATGAGTATCTCTGCAGTAGGCTGATTCGTCAGCCTGCTTTTTTTGTGTGAAGAATTGAAAATTAATGGAGCGGGGTAGTGTAAAGAACATATCTGGATGCTTGACCAGAAGAATGCAGGGCGGTACTGCACTCCGCAATCAAAGGGATAAAATTTCATTTCTAAATTACATAAAGATATCAAATAGGGCAGAGATTTTGAAGGAGGGACAATTTCAATCCCAATAGGGATGACTGCTGTAATGTAAAAATGTTCAGCGAAAGATAAAAAGAAAAATTGGAAATGAAATATCCTTTGGATTATATGCAGGCTGGCAGAAGGGAGGTGGATATGAACAGGATACGTGATGAGCCTTTAACAGATTCCGTATGGACCAGGGGAGGACACGCTGATGTGTAGTAACCTGTTTTGCGCCGATATGGCTATTGAGGCAAAAGGGGGTACTGGATTTGAATAAGACAAGCTTTGAGTATGGAGGATACCATTTCTATCCATTACGTACATTTACCGCAGAAGATGGTGATTTTTATGAATTAACTCGCAAATTGGGACAGGACCGGGAAATCGGACTGACAAAATGTGATGAGACATGGCAAAAATATCCATATGATTATGAAGAATTTTACAAAGCTGCGGGCGGCAAGGTATTTGATATTTTTCTCTGTGAGGAGAATGGCAAGTAATATGTACCATGCGCCTATGAATTGCAGGAATATATCATTAATCCCGTAAAGAATAAAAGCATTAGGTCGGGAAGGTGAGAACTGATATGGTAGTGTATCTAGGTAGGACTGGATAGAAGAAATACTAGGGGATAAAAGACAGGCTGATTTATGGCCTGCTTTATTTTGCGCAAATTTAAAATCAATTAAACCAGGAGGTCAAGGAATGAAAGCGAAAATGAAAGATTATTTAATCAAAAAGGGAATGAAGGTAAAAGCAGCGCTGGAAAACAATAAGGCGGAGGGGTTCGTGGATACGGCCAGTGCGTCCGTAAGGGCGTAACAACTGCACAAAGTTGTTACGAACGCGGACGGTTAGAAAATCTGCTTTAGCAAAGCAGGGATTGAAAAATATCCGGGTTTTATACCCACAATCCTCTTCAACCAACTGATCTGAAAGGGAAACCAGACAGAGAGTGTAGCATGTTGGTAACGTCATAAGTCAGCCGAACTATCACGGTTGCGACTGAATGGCAAGAAGAAAGGCCAGATACGAGGATAAAGGCTTGATTGCTTTATGAATAGTCCGAGGGGTCATAGTCGAGTCCCTGGCACACGATAGTTTAGGTGTCAGGCGGTGTAGGAGCTGTGTAGATAGCTGGCACGGCAGTCCATGATATTTGCACCGCCCATCCATGATAAATGGAAAAGGACGAACGTTCTATCCGACAATCTGGCAGGCTGTGTTTTTAACCGTCTAAACGGAGATTGCCTAAACTGGAAAGCTTCTTTAAGCTATGCGTAATACCGTAAGGTGAGAAATTTCAAGACCTAAAAGCGGGGGAAAGATGACGCTGAATATCCGGCATGGCAACGGAGCCGCCATAGTAGTCCGAGTATGGGAAAGCCATGCACATGGCGAAGGGCGGCAGTTTATCTCTTAATACAAAAAAAGGAAAGGTGCGTGAGGCATTGAGAAATCCGATTGATGTGTTAAACAGTCTGAAATCGAAAGCATGTGATGAGGGCTATTGTTACGAACGTCTGTACCGGAATCTGTATAATGAGGAATTTTACCTTCTGGCCTACCAAAATATCTATGCCAGAGAGGGGAACATGACTGCAGGAGCAGATGGAAAAACCATAGACGGTATGGGCATGGACAGGATACAAAGGCTGATAGGAAAAATGAAGAATCACAGCTATCAGCCGAACCCTGCACGGCGTACTTATATCGAGAAAAAGAATGGAAAGAAACGCCCTTTGGGTATCCCATCTTTTGACGATAAGCTGGTGCAGGAAGTCGTGCGGCTGATATTAGAGAGCATTTATGAGCCGACATTTTCCAACTATTCACACGGATTCCGCCCAAACCGCAGCTGTCACACAGCTTTGCAGCAGATACAAAGTACTTTTACAGGTGTAAAGTGGTTCATAGAGGGCGATATCTGCGGATTTTTTGACAATATAGACCACGCGGTGCTGATAAACATTCTGCGCAAACGTATCCATGACGAATACTTTATTGCATTGTTATGGAAGTTTCTGAAAGCAGGATATGTGGAGGACTGGATGTTTCATAATACTTATTCCGAAACCCCGCAAGGCTCGATTATCAGTCCGATTATGTCAAATATATATCTGGACGAACTGGACAGATACATGGAAATTTATATGAAAGAGTTTGAGCGTGGAAAAAGGCGTCAGAAGTCAGCAGAATACGCAAACTGGGAATACAAACTTAAATATCTGCGTTATGAGGTGTACGCAAAGGACAAGTGGGTGGATCTGACGGCAGAAGAACGTAAAACAGCAAATGACCAGATTCATGCAGTCAGGAGCAAAATGTTGAAATGCGAATACTCTGATCCGCAGGACAGCGGATACCGGCGTCTGTTTTATGTGCGTTACGCAGACGATTGGCTGTGCGGAGTAATCGGCAGCAAACAGGACGCAGAAGAGATCAAGGCAGATATGAAACGGTTCCTGTCAGAAACTTTGAAGCTGGAATTATCAGAAGAAAAAACCTTGATAACCAATGCCCGTGATATGGCCCGTTTTCTTAGCTATGATATTTTCTTATCAGACAATGAAAGTCTGCGCGAGGATAAAAACGGTCATACAAGACGTGTGAGAAGGGGCAAGGTAAAGCTGTATGTTCCCCGTGAAAAATGGCAGAAGAAGCTCATGGATTATAAGGCTCTTGAAATCAAGTATCAAAATGGAAAGGAAATATTTATCCCTGTTCATCGAACCTATTTAATCAGCAATGACGACTTTGAAATTGTGCAGCAATACAATGCTGAAGTCAGAGGACTCTATAACTATTACAAAATAGCAGACAATGTAAATGTCCTCGGCCACTTTAATTATGTGATGAAATTCAGCATGTTTAAAACCTTTGGGGCAAAATATAAGCTCCATATCAGCGGTGTCCGAAAGAAATACGGTTACAAGCACTTTGGGGTGAAATACCAGACAAAGCAAGGCGAAAAGATACTGTATTATTATGAGGACGGTTTCAAGAAGGTAAAAACAGGGATTGCAAAACCAGAGGTCGATAATGTTCCCAAAGTATACCGCAATAATAACCCAACCGGTCTGATTGCCCGTTTAAGAGCGGGACACTGTGAGTGGTGCGGAGCTGAAAATGTTTGAAATTCATCATTGAAAAAAAGACTTAAAAGGGGAAAAGCGGTGGGCATGGCTGATGATAGCCCGAAAACGTAAGACACTTGCATTGTGCGTGCAGTGGCATGATTGTTTACATGCAGGAGAATTAGACTGATAGATAAATGGAGAGCCGGATACATCGAGAGGTGTAAGTCCGGTTCGGGGGCGGGCTTTTGGAAACCTGCCGCCGTGAAGCGGTAAGGCGCCGGGGGCCTAGCCTACTCAAAATTTTAATGGCCGTTGTAATCGGGGCGCTGCTTCTGGCAGGACTGTATGCATTGTTCGGTGACACAGTATTGCCGACATTAACGCGGCGTATCACCGAAATGTTTAACTATGCTGGATAGAAGGGCAGTTCAGGCCATTGTATTTTTACTGTTGCTTTTGGCAGCGTCGGTGACGGACATAAAGAAAAGAGTTGTGCCGGATCTGTTATGTATGCTGATCGCATTAACCGCCGCTATTTCTTTTCACCCAGAATATGTATGGGGGATTTTCATCGCGCTCCCATTTCTGCTTGCGGCGGTTTTTTATGGCGGAATGGGTGGCGGTGACATCAAACTGATGGCGGCCGCAGGACTTGTCCTGGGGCTTCCTGCAGGAATTGCTGCAACTATTGTAGGATTGTCGCTGGTACTTGTTTATTCTGTACTATTAAAAATATGTAAGAAAACCCAGGTGATCGCAGTACCGTTAGTCCCCTTTTTATCGGCTGGATGTGCAGTGGGATATTTGATTGGATAGGAGGATGTAATGAAAAGAAAAGCATTTTATTGTATTTGTGTAGCGGCTCCAATTACCTTTGTGGGTGCTGTTCTGGCATTTTACAGGTGCCGCAGGAAAAAGAGATACATTGTGAGGTAATCATGGCGGCAGGTATCCCCTGCCGCACTTAAAACGATAACTTTGAATCGAAAGGAATGGATATAAAATATGAAAATATTAAAAAGCCGTACTGTGCTGGGTGTGATCTGCATTGTAGTATCACTGCTTATCTGCTTTGGCATCACCCCGCTGTTCAATAAAGAAATCAGCAAAAAGATTGAGATCGTGCGGGTAGTAAAGGATATAAAAATCGGGGATAAGGTCACCGGTGATATGGTAAGGTCGGTTGAAGTGGGGAGTTTAAACCTGCCGTCCGAGGTCATGAAAAATAAAGAAAATGTCATTGGGAAATATGCATCTGCAGATATGGTCCCAGGTGATTATATCATCAATAGCAAGGTTGCGGACGAGCCGGCTGCTGAAAATGCCTACTTATATAATCTGTCAGGTGAAAAACAGGCTATTTCCGTGTCTGTGAAATCTTTTGCAACCGGATTATCTGGAAAACTCAAATCTGGAGATATTGTATCTGTGATCGCACCGGACTACCAGAAACAGGGCGAAACGGTCATCCCTCCCGAACTCAAATATGTTGAAGTCATTGCGGTAACTGCGGGCAGTGGCTATGATGCCAACACAGGAGAAGAAGATCCGGAGGAAAAGGAACTGCCCAGCACGGTGACGCTCCTGGCTACACCTGAACAGAGCAGGATACTCGCCATGATGGAGAAGGACGGGAACCTGCACATATCGCTCGTGTACCGGGGGACAAAAGAAAATGCAGCAAAGTTTATCGCAGAGCAGGAACAGGCATTGCAGGAACTTTATCCGCCGGAAACGGAGGCGGTGGAATCAGAACCGGAAACTGGACAGCCCGAAGGAGAGACAGAAGGGAGTGCAGAATAAATGCTGAATTTTAAAGGCAAAAAACGTGTGGATAAATCGGACAGTAAGGAGGAACCGGAAACAGGGAAACGCAAGGCACAGGTCTTGGCTGTCTGGGGAAGCCCCGGCTGTGGGAAAACTACGATTTCAGTGAAGATTGCTAAATACCTGGCAGAAAAGAAGAAAAATGTTATCCTGGTAATTTCTGATATGACCGTACCCATGATTCCCTGTATATGCCCGATGGACGAGTTGGAAAACATATGGTCCCTGGGAAATGTACTTGCAGCGCCGCATATTACAAAAGGGCTGATAGAAGAAAACTGCATTGTCCATAAAAAAATAAAATATCTGGCAATGCTTGGGATGCTGAGAGGGGAGAATGAATACACCTACGCCCCCTATGAGGCGGAACAGGCTTTGGAATTTCTTGCTGGGCTGCGGGAATTGTCTTCCTATATCATCATTGACTGCGGCAGTTATATCGCCAACGATATCCTTTCAGCCGTTGCACTGATGGAGGCAGACGCAGTTTTACAGATGGTAAATTGTGATCTTAAATCCATCAGTTATCTGGCAAGCCAGTTACCGTTATTACAGGAACCCAAATGGAAGGTAGAAAGACATTTAAAAGCGATCAATAACATCAAGGGGCAGGAAGCCATTAACCACATGGAACAGGTGCTTGGAAAAGTCAGTTTTCAGATCCCGTCCGCATCCGAAGTTACAGAACAGGGGATGGCGGGGAACCTGTTGGCGGGTCTGGAAGGAAAAAAGAGCCGTGGTTTTAATAATGAAATAGAGAGGATTGTTAAGGAGGTATACGGATGTTAGGGGAAAGAAAAACGCGAGGAGTATTTAACGAAGGCAGAAATTCTGAATGGAGCGCACGGATGCAGGAACTTATGCCGGCACAGACGGCCCCGGCAGAGCCAGTTGTAAGAGAACCGGCAGAAGTGGTGAATAAGAGTGCAGATGATATCTTTTTTGCAGCCGTGGAAGGGAAAGATTTTGCAACGGTGCTGCAGGAGGTGCAGGAACATATTGCCAGCAGGTACAGTTCGCTTTTGACGGATGGAAACAGTGATGATGTAAAAAGGCAGATGAAGCGCTACATTACAAAATATGTCCAGGAAAACCGGGTCGCGGTCCAGGGTATGTCAAATCAGGAACTCGTTGACAATCTGTACACAGAGATGGCGGAGTTCTCCTTTTTGACTAAATATATTTTTGGAGAAGGTGTTGAAGAAATAGACATCAATAGCTGGAAGGATATCGAAATCCAGTACAGCGGCGGCAGGACGGAAAAGCTGGAAGAACACTTTGACAGCCCCGCGCATGCTATCAATGTGATCCGAAGGATGCTCCATGTGTCAGGAACTATCCTTGATGATGCAAGTCCCGTGGTAACAGGGACTCTGGCTAAAAATATCCGTATAGCAGTATTGAAAACTCCGATTGTGGATGAAGAGGTAGGTCTTGCCGCTTCAATCAGAATTGTAAATCCCCAGAGTATGAAAAAGGAGGATTTTGTTTCGGGTGGAACGGCTACAGGAGAAATGCTGGACTTTTTAAGCGAATGTATCCGATATGGAATATCAGTGTGTGTTGCAGGGGCAACAAGTTCCGGGAAGACAACGGTGGCCGGCTGGCTTCTTACCACAATTCCAGACAGGAAGAGAATATTTTCAATTGAAAATGGCAGCCGTGAACTGGACCTGGTAAGGGAATATGATGGACGAGTAGTTAATTCCGTTGTTCACACTCTGACAAGGGACAGTGAAAATGACAGGCAGAGAATTGACCAGATTGCCCTTCTGGATATTGCGCTTCGATTTAACCCGGATATTCTGGTGGTCGGGGAAATGAGAGGGGCGGAGGCAAATGCCGCCCAGGAAGCTGCAAGAACCGGTGTGGCGGTGGTTACTACCATCCACTCTAATTCATGCGAGGCTACATACCGCCGTATGGTGTCCCTGTGCAAGCGTGCTGTGGACATGTCAGACGAAACATTGATGGGGTACGTGACAGAAGCATATCCTATCATAGTTTTTTGTAAACAGTTGGAGAACCGTCAGAGAGTGATCATGGAAATCATGGAATGCGAAATTAAACCGGACGGCTCACGGAAATATCGTCCTTTATATCAGTATGAAATTTTGGAAAATCAGTTGGAGGGAGACTATTTTGTAGTAAATGGGAAGCACCGGGCTATGAATACCATTTCGGACGGACTTTATAAACGTCTGTTAGAAAATGGAATGCCTATGGAAACCCTTAACAGATTTCGTTCTAAAGGGGAGGGAGGGGAAGAGGCTTGACAAGTATACAGCTTTTCGCCTGCCTGGGCTTGATCGTAGGCGGTTTTCTCCTTTTTGGGATCCGTCCGATGGAATTTACGGATGGACTTTTTGGTTTCCTGTCAAAAGAACCATCAAATATCAGAAATGAAATACAGACAGTAACAAAAAGGAAAAAGGCCAGATTTTTGAAAAAAGCAATTATTGAGGCCCAGCAGACACTCAAAATGACGGGACGAGAAAAGCAGTTTTCGGTTATTTGTGTGGTGGCCTTGATATTGTTTACAGTAGGAGCCTCGGCTGCCATCATGATTGGAAACTTTTTTCTGGCTCCGGTGATGGCTGTTGGATTTATGTTTTTCCCTTTTTGGTACGTCATACTTTCCGCCAGCAGCTATAAAAAGAATGTAGCTGCGGAATTGGAGACAGCATTAAGCGTCATTACTACAGGCTATCTGCGGACGGAGGACATTCTGACAGCGATAGAGGAAAATATTCAGTATTTGAATCCGCCAGTCCAGAGGGTATTCCAGGACTTCATTGTACGGATCAACCTGGTGAATCCGGACATCCATGAGGCACTAAAAGAGTTGAGAGAGAAAATTGACAACGATGTGTTCCAGGAATGGTGCGATGCCCTGTGTGACTGCCAGTATGACAGGAGTTTGAAAACAACCTTGACACCAATCGTATCAAAATTAAGTGATATCCGTATCGTCAATGCTGAACTGGAATATTTGATTGTAGAGCCGAGAAAAGAATTTATCACGATGGCAATCTTTGTGATTGGCAATATCCCGCTTCTCTATTTCCTTAACAAAAGCTGGTATGACACTTTGATGCACACACCAATGGGACAGGTGATACTTGCCATTACTGCAGCGATCATTTTTGTCTCTACAGCGGTCGTTGTCAGGCTGACAAAACCACTAGAATACAGGAGGTAGGGATATGTCAGTGTTATTACTGTTATTATTTGGAGGATTCCTCTTCCTGGGAATGTTCTTCCTGGCTGCAGACTTGCTAAAAGTGCCATATATGAAGACAGAAAAGGCATTGCTGGACACAGGAAGAAACAATAAAAAAGGATCGGCGGCATTCGATGCGTTCCTATTGCAGGGAGCCATGAGACTGTCCCATGTAATACGAATGGATGAGTATCGGAAAAGCCGAATGAAAAACGTGCTGAAAGCAACAGGGATTAAGATGACACCGGAAGTATATCAGGCGTATGCACTTACAAAAGCCGGCTTACTGATGGCTGGTATCATTCCATGCTTGCTTCTCTTTCCTCTCTTGACACCGATTGTAGTGTTTCTGGCAGTCATGGTTTACTTTAAGGAAATCCAGCGCGCAGACGAGATGCTAAAGTCAAAAAGAAAATCAATCGAAGACGAACTGCCACGTTTTGTTGCCAATTTGGAACAGGAGCTGCAGAATAACCGTGATGTGCTTTCCATGGTGGAGAATTTCAGGAAAAATGCCGGTACAGAATTTGGGGAAGAGCTGGGGGTCCTTGCGGCAGATATGAGATCATCCAGTTATGAGGCGGCACTTACCCGGTTTGAGGCGCGGTTAAACTCACCAATGCTGTCTGATGTTGTCCGGGGATTGATTGGGGTTCTGCGCGGAGATAACAGCGTGGTATATTTTCAGATGCTTGCTCACGACTTTAAGCAGATTGAATTGCAGAAATTAAAAAGTGAGGCCCAGAAGATACCGCCTAAGATCAGGTTTTTTTCGTTTCTCATGCTGATGTGTTTTTTGCTGACTTACCTTGCGATCATTGTATTTGAAATCATCAAATCATTAGGAGGGATGTTCTAAGCAGCCATATACTCCACATGAAAGGAGGTCAAGGGACTTGAAAAAAATATTAAAAACGAACCGTGGAGAGGGATATATAGATATCTGTGTGCTGGTGTTGTGTGCCATGTTGGTGATCGCATTAGCTGTCAGTGTATTCCCGGTTTTTCTGGCTAAGAATCAGTTGGACACGTTTGCAACGGAATTGTGCCGGGAGGCTGAAATCAGTGGCAGAGTTGGAACCGAGACTGCCAGGCGGGAACAGGTACTTCGGGAACGGACGGGATTAGATCCTACAGTTGAGTGGTCACAAAGGGGGGATATCCAGTTAAATCATGAAGTCACTGTAAAACTGACATTACATCGGGACCTTGGGCTATTTGGAAATTTTGGTTCTTTTCCGATTACTTTAAAGGCTAGTGCTACTGGAAAGAGCGAGGTATATCATAAATGAAGCGCCTGATTTGCTGTTTAAAGGATAAGCGTGGTTCCTCTTTCCCATTTGTGGTTGCGGTTACATTGGTATTAATGCTGATCATGTGCGGATTTTTGGAATTTTACCGCCTGAAGATTATTGCCAATGGTGTAAGGGACGCCGCACAGGAAGCTGTCATGATAACGGTAAATGATAATTATGCCAATGTATATCACGGGGTAAGGGAAGGATACAGTGGAGGATACCAGCCCAATAATGGAGGTTTTAAGTATAGCGTAGATAAGGGGGATGTACTGTCTGAAATGGATAAAATCCTGGGAACAAGGGTGGAATCCGGGCGGCATGTAAAGTATACAGATGGGGTTCTGGAGTACAGCATATCGGATTTAAGTGTTACTGCACGTAATGCGCCGCTTGCACCGGGAACACCGGAGAATGAACAGAGGTTTGAGATTGATGCAGTCGTGACATTAAAAGTACCAGTCCAGTTTGCAGGAAAGCGTCTGCCTGAAATGAAGATCAGGTTAAAGGTTCAGGCAGGGTATATTGAAGTCTTTTAAAATTTGGTAGACAGAATTGGAAAAATGTAGTATGTTTGATGCGACAAAATGATTGAGACAGGAAGGAGAACCATATGAGTGATAAAGTGAAAAAAGGTATGATTATAGCGGGCTGTGTAGTGTGTTGTATTGTTCTTGTAGTCATGATTGCCAGTAATTTTAAAGGACCAGCGAAGACGAAAGATAAGCTGGCAGAGAGCCAGTCTACAGAAATAGAGGTGAAACCGGATATAAAAAAGTCAGAATTGGATAAGAAACCAAAAGAGACTGACAGTAAAAAAGAGGAATCAAAGAAAGAACCGGAAACCACAGAGGGACAGCCAGAATCAGAGGAAGGAAAAGAGGGGGATCAGGATAACGGGCAGCCCGTTCAGAATATCCAGCCCAGAGTGACAAAACCAGAGACACCGGATCAAGAAGTATTGAAAAATCCCAATCAGAAACCAGATGGGGAGAGTGTCGAGGGTGTGCCGGTGCCGGAAAACCATGATGAAGTACAACAGCCAGAGACAGACACAGTTCCCGGAGCTGCACCGGAGGGTGAGTCGCAGGAAGGAAAAATATATGCCCCAGGATTCGGCTGGATAGATGACATTGGGGAAGGGGAAGGAATTGAAGACAGTGAAATCTATGAAAATGGTAATAAAATCGGGATCATGGATTGACAAGATGGCAACCTTCGTCCTACCAGGCATAGAGTGAAATCAAAAATATCATTTACTTATCGTTTAGCACAGCTATTTATGGCTGTGCTTTTTCATTGGAAAGGAGAACATTTCGAAATTTGAAAAGCCGAATAAGATGGCTGACAGGGATTGCACTGTTCAGTCTGTGTTTTTTGATCATGTCGGTTCCTGCTTATGCGACAGGGCAAGGTAATGTGGACGGCGGAGGTGGCGGCATGGGACAAGGTTCTTCGGAAAATTATTGGTCCCCAGGTGATGAAGGAGTACGTGTGTCGGTAATCAGTACAAGCGACCATAAAGTAGTAGGCACGCCTGTTGATCTTACCAACAGAAGCCCATCTGATATCAGGCTTCATTTTGGAAAAGTGAGCAAAATGTCTTATACATCAGGCCGGGGGATTGGTATTTCCGGTTCCAGGTATCAATACATAAGACCAGCGCAGAGATTACCCAAAATCATAAGTTCTCAAAGTCTCGGACCGGCCAGCATTGCGGAGATAAAGCGGTACTTTACGGATGAACAGACAGTACGTGGGATTGCAGGCTATGTGGGAATAGATTTTAATGTACTAATCAACGGCGAGTACAGGATCATGATAGAGCCGATTGCCTACGTGACTTTGCAGGGAGTAAGAGTTGCTATGACAGCAACCGAAGCGGCATTATACGATGAGGTGGCAGGAGGGGTGGTATATTCCTGGATGCGTGGGGTTGTCTTTCAAAATTTGCCCCTTTCAATGTTCCTTGAAAAACCTGATTTAGGATACCCAGCGTGGAACGGCCCAATTACCGGACTACGTTCACACCAGGAGATTAAAACTTCGTTGGGGCTTGGAATTATACGTTTTAATGAAGAATTGCCAGATCTATCACCAGAGGTTGCTTCCTTTGATTATGAATACCATACCAATACAGAGGTTATCACAAGTATCCGTGTAGGTGGCAGTCAAAGTGATCCAGACCACCCAGTATCTGTGACCTTTAAATTAAAGGGGAGAAATTATAAGGTAAGCAACGTATATTACCCGGAAGGGGGGAGTCAGCTCGCATGGGTTCGATGGACAACACCGTCAACGGAGCAGACTATGGAAATTCCAGTCACGGTTAAAGGCGGCGGACATACAGATAAAGGTACGATACGGGTCAAAATCGTAAACCTGGACAAGAATCCGCCGCCGAATCCGATCGCGGACGACCGTAATGACAGTTATACGAGGCCGGAAGTTCCATCAAAAAACCAGCAGACGTCCGCTGACTGGAGTATCTGGCGTCCTTATTGGTATTCCTACTGGGTATGGCATAGTGGTAATGATGACGATGATGGCTTCTGGTGCGACCATGGCTGGTGGAAGTTCAATATCGATAGATATCACGCAAATATGAACGCGACAATGCGTGTCCAGCCAGACGGTAAATCCCCTACAGCTAGTGGAAAAACACTAAAGAGCGGTTACGGATTTAATGAATTTGTCAGCAGTAATGTAAGTACGAATCAGTCCAGTGCTGTCACTGGAGCCCAAAATGCAGTAACCTATTTTCCAGAGTTCCAATATAAAACATATTGGCGATTATTGGATCGGATGTCAGGGGGCTTACAGTCACAATTTGAGTTTAAGCAAAACCAATACAGCACTTTTAAGCGAAGGACACACTTTACACCTATATGGATGCCTGATGGCAGGTACACACCGTATACCTGGCTGATTGATGCATGGACGCCGTCAGGGATGTTATCTTTAAATTTAACGGATAACCTGACAATCAACGGAAATTTGTGGACAGACTGGCATATTTCGCCGCAGGCACCAGATTAATAGTTAGAACAAAATAAAGAAATGGTTACAAAAAGAGGGAGACGCGGAATCTTCCTCTTTTGCTACATAAGGAGGAGTGACATGGACAATAAAATCAAAACTTTGGATACCCTGAAAAATGAGATCTTCTTATTAAAGGAAAAACTGCGGATCGCGGAGGAGGCGTTATCTGCTGACCGGATCCCCTATGAGTTGGTGAAGAAGATCATGGAGGTTGGAGGATATAGTAACAAAATAAATGCTTTGCGCAAAGCGTATTTGATGGGTATAGATTGGGATAGTCTTATTGGTCTTGTGCATGATTCAGACGGATCGGAGGAGGTCCGGGCAATTGCCGGAGCACTGGAAAGGAAGCTGGATATCCAGAAGATACGGATTGTAGCAGATGGAAAACACAATTATAGACAAATGGAATTAGTGTTTTACGGGTTTTATATAGGTAGGAGTGTCCAGGAAATGGAACTGGCTACAGATAACCGATTTGATGAGGACCAAATTGAAGAAATCTTATCAAGTTTTCAGTATGGCCTCACCTATGATCAGGTAGCAGTATATGCGAAAGAGCACTTTGACTGTTATCAGATGAGAACGATAAAAGAAGCTTTCCTGTATAACCATCTGAGCATTGATGAGGCGGCAGCAATCGCCGTACCCAGTAATAATACAAGAAGAATGCGCCAGGAAATCAAAGAGAGCATTAAGCGGCGCGGTGAAAAATGATAACCATAAATCTGTAAATGTGAGAAAGGGTAATGATAATTTATGGAAGATAAAGCAAATGATTATATTCAGCGTCTGGCGGAGGACGTGAACAGGCTGGTAGATGACCTTGGGACTTTTGGGTGCATGGACGATAAAGAACCTAAAAAGACACCGGAAGACAGGATCAGGGAAGTATATCAGTGGCTGACAAACTCCAAAGGCTGCGGAGAAGCTTCAGAGTATTTTAAGGAGCTGCTGGAGATATTGGATAAGTCAGACACCGAGTATGAAAGAATATCTGACATATGTGGGAGAATCCATAAGGTTCAGAAGATGGAACCCTGGAAGGAGACAATACCTATTAGAAAAAATACAGGCAGCTACAGGTAACAAGATTTAAGAGTCTGCTATTGTAACAAGACAGAATACGAGAACATCTATCCTTCAAGTAGAAAGGTTTTCTGGATTCCTTTATAAAAATCTAAATTGAAACACAAAAGGAGGGATAAGAAGTTGTGGCCATGTAAAACGATAGTCTCTTCGGAAGTTATTGGATTTAGAGGCGAAAAGCATTGAACGAATCAAATTAGCAAGTGAAATGTCAAAGAGGTACTATGATGCCCCCATAATCTGTACTTACAGTGGGGGGAAGGATTCTGATGTGCTTCTGGATTTGTTTATACGGTCCAACGTTGAGTTTGAGGTCCACAATTCTCATACAACAGTCGATGCTCCCGATACCGTGTATTACATTCGGGAGAAATTTCGAGGTTTAAAAGAAAAAGGGATCCCATGTTACATCCATATGCCATCGTTAAGTATGTGGCAGTTGATCGTTAAAAAGAAGATGCCGCCCACGAGGATGCAGCGCTACTGTTGTGAAATCCTAAAAGAGAATACAACACCGGACAGAATGGTTGCTACCGGGGTGCGGTGGGACGAAAGTGTGAAACGCTCCAAACGGGGGCAGTTAGAAGCAGCAGCGGCGAAGGTTGAAAACCGGATTACATTAATGAACGATAACGATGATAAGCGCCTGGTTATAGAACGGTGTGCAGTCCGTGGCCGTGTGGTATCGAATCCGATCATTGACTGGGAGCACCGTGATATCTGGGACTATATCCGCTCCAACCATATGTCTTATAATCCGCTATACAATATGGGGTATAAGAGGGTTGGCTGCGTAGGGTGTCCGATGGCCGGCAAAAACCGGTACAAGGAATTTGCAGACTTTCCGAAGTACAAAGCAGCTTATATCCGGGCATTTGAAAAAATGCTGGTGGCGATCCATGCGGCAGGAAAAGAGACAAAATGGAAGAACGGAGAAGATGTGTTTCGATGGTGGATGCAGGATCAGAATATTGAAGGGCAGTTGTGCCTGGCAGATTTTATGGACATGGGACCAGACAATAACATTTAGTCATCAGGAATCCGAGAGTTCCCTGCCGGCTGGAGCTGTGACAGAGAATGCACGGGCGGCGGTTCATGGGATATACTTTCCAAGCGGAGAAGCACAACAGCACCGCAATGCAAGAAACAGAAATGGGTAAAAGATTTACGGTAAAGAGGTGATGAATGTAAAAGTTGGGATTATTGATGCTGACTTACTGGAAAAAAACAGACATCGCATGCCAAACCTGGCATGTATGAAAATCAGCTCATATCATAAGCAGATGGGTGATCAGGTAGAATTATTGACTGATTATTCCAATGTACAAGAGTTTGGACGGGTGTATCTTTCAAAGGTTTTTACAGGAACAAGATGCCCGGAGGAAGTTCTTACTATGGAACATGTCAAATATGGGGGGACTGGTTTCTATTTAGACCAGGCCCCCGGATTACCTTATGAAGTAGAACATACCATGCCCGATTACAGTCTTTACGCAAATTGGCTTGCCAGCCAGGGTGAGGACGGGAAAAGAAGTAAGAAATTCAAATATTACCGGGAGTATTCTGTGGGTTTTTTGACAAGGGGCTGCTTTCGGCAATGCCCTTTTTGTGTAAACCGTAATAAGACGGCATCGGTGCCTGCAAGCCCTGTGACAGAGTTTTATGACCCTAAGAGAAAGAAAATATGCCTGCTGGATGATAATTTCCTGGCATGCAGGGAGTGGCACACTTTGTTGGAGCAGCTACGGGAAACAGGCCGTCCGATACAGTTCCGGCAAGGCTTGGATATCCGGCTTATCACTTCGCAAAAAGCTGAGGAACTGGCAGCTTGCAGGCTGGATGGAGATTTGATTTTTGCTTTTAACAACATCAAGGATAAAAGAGTGATTGTTGAGAAGATGAAAGTGATAAATAATGTATTTCAGGGATCAAAGAGAGTGAGATTCTATGTCTTGACAGGATTTGATTCAAAAGGGAGATATGACCAATCATTTTGGCGGCAGGACCTTCTACAAACATTTGAACGCATAAGGATATTGATGGGGATGCGTGCCTACCCGTATATTATGAGGTATGAAAAATACAGGGAGTCTCCTTACCGGGGAATGTATGTGAACCTGTCCAGGTGGTGCAACCAGCCCCATATGTTTAAGCGGATGAGCTTGCGGGATTTTTGCTTTCTGGCTAAAGATGGAAGTGCCTGTAGAAACTATCTGCAAGAATTTGAAAGAAACTTTCCAGAGGGCAGGAGTTACTTGGATATGAAGTTTATAGATTAAGATTCTGATCCAGGAGGTGGCGATATAAAATTTTCGGATGAAGAGTTGGATATTGCGAGGAGCGTGGACCTGGTATCCATTGCTGAACGTCAGGGGTTCACTACAAAAAGAGTTGGCAGTTACTATACGCTAAAGGAACATGATTCCGTTAGGATAAAAAACCGGAGGACTTGGCTGCGTTATTCTATCCCCCAGAGTATGGAAGGCCATAATGGTGATACTATCGAATTTTTGAAACAGTTTTGCGGGATGGACTTCCGCGGATCTGTCATTTATCTACTAAATGAAGCCGGTTATAGATATGAGGATAAAGAGTTTGAAAGTGATACATATAGAAAAAGACACGAATGCAGAAAAGCAGAACAGGAGACGGAACCAGAGGAAAAGGGGGAATTTGTGCTCCCAGAGGCGAATGATAATTACCGGCGTTTATATGCTTATCTGTTGAAAACACGTTGCTTGAGCAAAGCGGTGGTGGACTGGTTTGTAAAAAAGAAACTGATCTATGAAACGCGTAGATACCATAACGTGGTTTTTATTGGTCGAGATTCATTCGGAACAGCCCGTTTTGCCAGCATGAGAGGAACGGTTGACAATTATGGAAAGCCATTTAAAGGGGATGTGGACAATAACGACAAAACCTATGGATTTAATGTTCGAAATAGGAGAAACAAAGAAGTCAAGGTATTTGAGGCGGCTATTGATTTAATGTCCTACATGGATTATAAACGAGACGGGCAGTCAAATAAACTGGCATTGGGGACAACCTGGGATGGAGCATTAGACCGGTTTTTGTTAGAAAATCCCCAGATCAAGCTGGTTAGCCTGTATTTTGACAACGATAAAGCCGGTAGAAAAGCAGCGGCAGCATGCCGTAAAAAATATAGGGAAATGGGTTATCGGGTCAAAGTCCGATTTCCACCACACGGAAAAGATTGGAATGAATTTCTCGTTACAGAGAGAAAAAAAGCAACTGTTCAATATTTGGATAGAAGCAGGAATGTGGTGCGGAAACAGGCAATTGGAAAAATCCAGTAGAAAAGAAGAAATATGGATTGGTTTAATTATAAAGAAGAACTTATCTATCAGTTGATCGACTTGATGGAACGGAGCAGGACATTGGGGCATTAAATCTGGTGCTGGACGGTTTACCGGGAGGTGCCGCTGGTATGCTTTATAATAACACGTTGGATGAATTTGCGGAAGGGGTAAATACAGATCTGTATCTTCTGCCAACAACAAACGGTCAGACGCGCATTTATGCCGCAGATCAATATACACTTGTAGATATTAAAATGGGTCTTGAAAGGCAGAAACATTTCAAGGATTTTGAAAACCATGCTTTGTCAGGGGCCGTCCTGCATTATAAGCAAAAGTGTAAGTCCTTAGTGGTGGTCCCACAGCCGCGAAAATGCAGTGTGGTAAGAAGGGGTTAAAATTTGGCAGGAATGATAACTGCATATGGCAGAGAGGAGAGCAAAGATGCGAGATTATGATGAAGATCAGGCATACGATGAAGTCCGGGAGGATTTTATAGAAGAATTTAAAGATCAGTTAAAACAGAGAGGAAAGGGGGAGGAAATGGAATTTATAGCAGAAGGAACCCCCTTTGAATCTTTTATGATAAAAGGTGATGGAGCTTCGATATGCCCCAGCATGTCAATGGAACTGGTATATATAAATTGTTATACAATTGCTGCTTATGAGATTGATGAAGCCGCCCGGTATATATTGGGGATGCATGATAATGCAGAGCGAATTGCCTGCGAACAGTTGGAGCAGATTGATAATGTCCTGATTTTCCCCATGAACCTGTCTAAGTATTGGGAAAAACTAGAAAAGAATCACATCACGTACATGCCCTATCGGGATATGGCAATCACATTTCAGTTCATTTATGAAACGGAAAATAGATCCTATTGCAAAGATGTTAAAGAAGACCACTTGATACAGTGGGGTATAAATGTTGAAGAACTATTTGAAAAGGTCAGATATAAGGAGGTAGAGGAAATTGGTACACAAATTATAAATGTGTATGATAATGTAAAAAAATCATTGGAAAATAACCAGTCCATCATATTTAGTTCAGTAGAGGATGTACGGGAGGAGGCAAGGCAGGTATATCAGGTCTACGGGGTGAATGGCTTTGGCGCTGTTTTCTATCCTAAAGTAATGGAGGAAGTAATTAAAAAGCTGGGAGGCGATATGGTGATCGTTCCTGACGATGGCTTCACTGCTTATATACAGACATTTGATGTGAAGGATTTATCAGATGTGCAGGAGGAACTGCAATTTCAGAATGAGACAAAGGAAGCGATTGGAGATGGGCGTCATGTTATCTCTGGACATGTTTTTAAGTATGATGCGGTGAAAAAAAGTCTGGTTCCTGCTATCGACTCTAAAATAGAAAAATATAGAACAAGGTAGGGGGCTGTTGATGGAACCGACAGATTGGAAAGTATTCGATCAGATTATAAACGCGCCATATTCGGGACGGAAAGCAGCCCTATTTCCGGCAGGGCTTGTACAGGAAACATGGGTACAGACAAAAATGCGGAAAAGCATTGAGCACACAGCGACACGGTTATCACTGTCTAAACATGTTTATATGTATGACAATGGAAAATTAAACAGGTTTAAGGATATAGGAGATATGCTGTCTTTAGTCCAGGGAACCAGTGAGTATAAAAAAAAGCGGCCAGTAAGAAACAGGGAAGGTGAGATCACTACCATAAGGAGGCAGACAGATGGATTATGAAGAATTTATCAAGTATTTTACTCATGAAATCAGCTATAATCTGAAAATGCTGGGAGTTACATGGCGGGCAAGTCCTGTAATTGGGGAGGGAAAAGAGGGCGCTATGGCGGTTATCCGTGGCGGTGGTTATGCCGACCTGCCACCTATTTCTATATATGAGTATTATCAAAGGTTTTTACAAGGGACACTGTGGGGTGTTGCCGCGCGTGAGGCAACGCAGGAATATTTTGACGATAAAATAACCAGAAGTGCATTGGAGGATATGGGAGTTTTCGCCCCAGATATGGTGATCCCCACATTTGCGAATGTAAAAGAAAATGCGGAACGGTTAGAACAGATTCCGCATATAAGGTTTGAGGACCTTGCAGTCGTCCTGCAGGTTGCATATCAATCGCTTGGGGGAATCAACCTAAATATGACTGTTACGGATGACATATTGGAGGAGTGGGAGCTGAGTTTTGATGAACTATATCAGAGATCATTGGATAATCCCAGAAATATTGAGTCCGTCCAGATGGTGGAATTATATAAAATGTTAGATGAAATGGCATCTTATGAGGGGGCAGCAAAGAATTTGCCACTCTTTTACGTAATAACAAACACGGGGCAGTATTTGGGGGCAGCTTCCATATTGTATAAAGAAAAAATGCGTGAACTAGCGGACAGTCTCGGTGAGGATATCTTGCTGGTCCCTATGAGTATTGACCAATTCATCGCCATGCCTCTTCTGGATAGCAGCGGTGTCCGGTACATAGCGAATGTATTGCGTGAAAGCAATGGGACGATGCCACTGTCCGAAAACTTATATCATTATAACTGCAGGACAGAACAGTTTCGCATGATCTCCGATGTACCGAAAGAAACAAAAAAACGAGGCAGATATGGGGCTATCATTTGGCAAGTAGATATGCAGCAATATTAAAACAGAGGTTGGACTTTTATGTATCCTTCACTCATGAAGTAAATAGCATTTTGAAAAAGCTGGGGTTAAAGTGGGAGGCAGTTTTACCGTCCCATATATCAGATGGCTGTATGCTTATCATGAGAGGATGTCCACAAATATCAGAAACCGGGATGCTTCTTTCTGTGGCGTTCAACCGCTATACAGAATTGGGGGAACCCATGTGGAAGGTGGCAAGTGATTCCATTGGGCGTTTTCTTCGTGATAGAGTTACCGAAACAGCATTTCGGGATATGGGGATAATATCACCTGATATGGTGGTCCCGACATTAGTGAATGCAAAACGGAATCAAGCGCTGTTAGAGGAGACGCCACATGAATTATATGGGGCTGGCGAAATTGCGATTGTATTGAGGGTTATTTATCATTCATCGGATAGTCTGCTTGAGGATATGCGTCTTAATCTGAAAGTGACGGCTGACCTGTTGAGTGAGTTTGGCATGGATTTTAATGCTCTGTATCAAAGGTCATTAGAAAACCCAGAAAACCAAAGAGCCATTCAAATGGATCCATTTGAAACAGAACCAGATAGAAGAAATATTTTTATCATGACAACGGAGAGCTTTTATTGGGGTGAGTCTGCTATGCTGTATAAGGACAAAGTACACGAATTGGCGGATAAGTTAGGAGGAGATCTGATACTGTTTCCTAATAGTATTAATCAATGTTTGGCGTTACCAAAAGAAAATAGGGAAGGGAAAAAATGGATTCAGGAAACCCTCTATGATAGTAAGAAAAACGGTTATCAGCAGAGAGATAAGGATTTATCCGATTTTATTTATACTTATAGCCAGAAAATGGATGAAATCCAAAAGACGAGTCAAAGGGTGAGGCAGAAACCAAAACCTCAAATGAATAAAAGACAGGGCAGGTAACTTTTCAGAGTGATTCGGAAAAGTACCTGCTTTTTTTATTAATTATAAAGGAGAGTAAGAATATGAATCTTAAATTATATAAACAATTTTGTGGTGCTTATCAGCAATGCGTTCAGGCGGCTTTGGAAGATTCCCATATCCAGGGGGACGTGAAGATTGTGGCAAAAGGGCTTCCAACCGAGGGGATCACAATGTTATTTGAAAAGAAGGAGAGATATTGTCCTGTCATTTCCATGAGGGAAGCATTTCTGAGAATGGAGATGCTAAACATGTGGGAAGAGGAATTGGTGGACCGGGCAATTGAGGTTTTTTCCGATTCACAGACGGCGGATTTGAAGATAGCAGTAAGTCAGTTGGAACAGCCGGAAAATGTGGCGATATACGCTGCCAACCACAGACTTGACCTCGATGCACTGAAAAATAATGATATGCCTTACCTTGTTATGGGGAATGTGGTGTTTTACTATATGTTTTACGCACCGCTGGGAGATGGCCGTTATTATCAGGCCGAGGTGACAAACAGACATTTGAAAAATTGGAATATGAGAAAAGGAGAACTTCACAGTTTTGTGCGGGAACACTCCCTCGTTTCCATGGAGAGCAGAATCTATCCTTTACACAATATGATTGAAAACATGCTGGATGGAATCCCTTGTGTCCTGAATGACGGGGAGGCGGAGGATACCCTTGGATATACTGTTACCGGACCGGGAGGAGCTGCAACCATATTATATTGGGATGTCCTCCGTGAGCTGCAGCAACTGATGCACGACAGCTTTTATATCCTTCCATATACCGAAAGAGAAGCCTACATCCTGCCTGATACGATGGCAGCGCTGACACCGGGATTTTCCATTGAAGAAATCCACAGGAACGGGAATCATCAGGTACGCCGCAGTCTGTCCGGTTATGCTGTTTCAAGTCATGGTTTTCATTATTCCCCATCAGATAATAAACTGCTGACGATCCGGGAATGGGAAAAGGTGATGCGTGAATGACATATGAGGATTATAAACAGAATTTATATTTAGAACTTGGCCGGCAGTTAGATGAAACCAACAAAAAGTTAGTTGTAATAGGCGAAGGGACAGCCAATGAGGAGATAGCTGTTGAAATTTCGAGGGAAACCGAATCCATGTGCAGCCAGTCACTATCGCTATGGCACCTGTATAACCAGTATTGTAGATATACAATGCCGAATCAGGTAGATAGAATCTGCGACTATTTTGACCGGGTACGACTGATCAAAAAGATCGAACAGTTGGACAACGTTACTATTTGGGCAGCTAATCTGGAGAAGTCAGCAAAAAAACTGGAAGAGAATGAGACACCTTATGTCACAGTGGGGGATATCGCTGTGTATTTTAAGTTTTTCGACGAAGTATACGAGGTCAGCAAGGAAGACGGTGAGGTTTGGCCTAACGATTATATAAGGCCAGTCTGCAACAAACATTTAGAACAGTGGGGATTTACAGCACAGGAATTATTTGACAAAGCCAAATATTTTGATGTGGGCGAGCGTTTACAGACAGTATTGGATGCAAGTAAGGACGCCTTCAAAAGAGTATTGGGAAGCTATGAGCAGCTTCTGCCAGACACATATGGGATTTATAGTATAACAGGAGAAAATGGGATCGGGATGATGTTTTATCCGGTTGTTTTGTCTCAAGTTGCACAGCGGCTTGGCGGGGATTTGTTTGTAATACCAATTTTAAACGACCGTATTTTAGTGTGTTCTAAAAATGAGTATAATCTGGAGAAATTGCAGGAGGTAGTAAAGATGAAGAGTAAGGAAGATAAACTATACGGACTGATCCCCCTGCATGTATCGGATATGGTATTCCAGTTTGATGCACATAGACTTACGTTACAGCCGGCAACGGATCAGAGAGAGAAAAAAATGAAACATACAGCGAGATAGATTTTAAAAATGTGGACAATTGAAAGGGGGTGATAAAGCCCAATCCAATAAAGAGTTCAAGACATGAGAATTTAATATGCTATCAGGAACAGGAATCTGGTATCATGTATGGAATAAAAATCCCGCTATCAGTTATCCGTAACTGATAGCAGGAACTTCAAAACATTGATATCTAAAAGGTTTTGGTGATATCAGATTTCATATTGCCTGCTGTCAGATAATCGAAGCTGATAGCAGGTTAATATGCGAGTTGTGGGGAAACTGCTGTCAGTTTCCCTTTTCTGCTATCAGATATCAGCTCATTTTGAGCGAAGATGACAGCAGAAATGTGTGAGTGATATCAGCATTTTGAGGCTGATACGGGGGTATTAGGGGGACTCCCCTAACAAGAATGGATTTTGTACGGCAAAATCCGTATCTTGCAGAGGACTGGCGGAGCCAGTCCGGACCGGCCTCACAGGAAAGGGGATATATTTGTGCAATATGAGCAGGAGGATTTTGAACAGCTAAAGAAAAAGGTAACAGAGTTATTTGAAAAAGTTCCTGTTGAAAAAGCTTTCTTGGATTTTACCTATGTGCCTGGAGGCGATGTGTTGGATTCATTGAAACTTGCGGATACAAGGACAGAACTTCTTATTTTTCTGCTGGATAAAAGTAAAGAAGCAGCAGACAGGGAGACAATAGATTTAATTTACGATGCATTAAACGGTTTGGCTGAATTTGATAACCTGAAACATGGTATGGTACTTGATCATTGAAGTCTTTAGCTTGGGATCTATGCGGGGCTGTGAAGTCCATAAGCGAAATGGAATGGCGGCGTATCCGACATGCAGGGGAGTCTGAGGCGGATGTAGTCCGTAGAATATACCAGCAGATCAAAGAAACAGAAAAACGCTGTGAATTGGTTGAATATTGGAAAGAACACCTTGGAGATATAAGCTACTACATAGATAGAAGACCGATGAAGGAAGTAATAGAAGCGCTGGAACAATGGCCTGTGATATCCGTGAAGAGATTGAATATGGCAATAGAAAAACGCAGGGAAGACAGTGTCTGTGATGTGTATGAACTCTATTATATTCTTATGAAACAGGACCATGAAGGGAATCCGGCTTATCTGGCATGTATTAAGTGTGACGAAGGCGAAATGGAATTCATTGATCCTTTTAGTTATAAAACGGAAACCTTTTCCGAAGAAGAATGTATGACAAATCAAAAGTTGTTCCAGCTCTTGGAAGAGGGTTATCAGATCGTGGAGATAACAAAGGAGGCGAGCCTGGTTATATGGGATAATTTAAAGGAAACAGATACAAATGAATTAAAATACATGCAGGGATTCGGAAGATATGCTGCTTTTTGCTTGGAAAATGACTTATTTCCAGTTAGGGAAAGTGGAGGTTTACAGAATACTTTACAAAACCGTGATGAGGATTCTATGAAAATAGTAAGATCCCAACATAAGATTAAAAGTCGTTGAGCGGGAATAGCAGACTGAAAACCGCCGAGGAAGGGAATCAGAAGCGTTATTCTTGCGGGCAATTTGTGAAAAGAAGGATATTCCGGAAGCAGATTAAGAAAAAACTGGCTGAACTTCTGACTATCAAGAAGTGGAAGATGAAAGTGCAGAGCAGGAAATTCTGGACCAGTTGAAAACCTAAAGAAAGATGAAGGACTGCTGGATGTCATGTTTGAACAGACTTTATTCTATAACCAACTAAAGAAGGAATCACTGGAGAAAAAAATCCTGTTGATGATACGATTAATTACGGAAAGAAGGGGATGATTTGGGACGGATTGACACACCGGACGAACTGAGAGAATATCTTGATGAATTTGATATATTGCTGCCATTGACCGCCGAAGAAGCTGAAAAGGTGCTGGAATATATAAAAAACAGCGGGTATACACTGGAAACGGACGGTTATGGGCAACTCTACAGGACAGACTTGGAAAACGGTGAGTGTCTGGAGACAGATATTGACCATATGATAGATGATGCCTGCGAATCAAATTATGAAATGATATCTGATATCAGGGATTATTTTGTGTTTTGCGGCGGGAAGGAACGGGATAACCTGTTTCAGGTCCTGCAGGGGTTGTTATCTGATGAGAAGATATTAAATACTGCTTTCAGCAGGACATATTTTCAAAAGGAGCTGCAGGTGAGGTTACATGGCGTACTGCCTGCTGTGGAGATAACAGCGGGCCGTCGGGTGATAAGATAGATAGTAAGAGTGTATCTGGTAGGAAGGAACATTGCTGATTGCTGTGTTTCCTTCCTTTTTCTTTGCTGGAAGGAGAGTGAACAGGCTGGGAAAAGCAAAAATTAAGAATTGCCGTAAGGAAATACGGCTATCCCCGGAGGAATTGGAGGAGTTAAGGAGGAAAGCAGAAGAACAGGGGTTAAAAGAATCCCAATACATGAGAATGCTGATAACCAACCGCCCCAGGGATTACCCGGATTTGCTGGAGGCAATGCAGAGCCTTACTAATGAAGTGAACCATATTGGCATAAATATCAATCAGATCACCAAAAACAATAACAGCGGCCTGTACCATGAATCAGATAAAAAACGGCTGTATGTCTATATGAAGCAGATCAAGGAAGCCGTGAAACAGGTAGTCAGTTTGTTGGAATCAGCAGGTACTTAACTATGGCTGTCAGCAAAATACTGCACATGGGATGTGCAAAGTCAGGATTTAAGGCAAAATATCTTGCAAACGCGATCTCTTATATTACAAAAGATTTTAAGTCTGAAAACGGGCTGTATGTTTCAGGGTATAATTGTTTGCCTGAGACGGCGCTAAATCAGATGCTGAATACAAAACGCCGGTATAACAAGATGGGAGGCCGTCAGGGATACCATATTATCATATCGTTTGAAGAGGCGGCAGATACCGTTGATAAAGATATTGCCATGGAGATCATAGGTAAATTTGTGAAGGAATACCTGGGTAAAGAGTTTGAGGCTGTTTATGCCCTGCATGATGATACGGACCATATCCACGGGCATATTGTGTTTAACAGTGTTCGTTGTGTCGAGCAGGGATTGAAGTACGATTACAGAAATGGCGACTGGGATAACATCATACAGCCTCTCGTCAATAAAATCTGTGAAGAGTACCATATGGCTACTCTCGATATGGACAAGGTTCGAGAGAACAGGAAGCATAAAAGAGATAAGACTTGGGACCAGAGTAAGGACGGAATTTTTGTCTGGAATGATATGATCCGTCGTGACATCGACCAGGTTGTAGCACAGGCGGAAAACTGGGACGAATTTTTGAGCGGAATGGAGGAGCGTGGCTATGAGATAAAGCATGGAGCACATACGCTGATAAAACCTCCAGGAATGGATAAAGGGCGAAGGCTGGATACTCTAAAAGGTGATTATACAGAGGAAAAGATACGGGAACGGCTGTGTAATCCTATGCGGGAGGAAGATTTACCAAAGCCTGTATTGAAACTGCCGCCCAAAATCAAGAAGATATCCGGTTATATTCCCAGAAGGAAGTCTGAGCTGACTGGATATCAAAAAATATACTTTGCAAGGCTATACCGGCTGGGAGTCATCAAAAAACAACCATACTCTAATGCCTGGAAGTATAAGGAGGATATCCGGAGACTTCATGAGCTGCAGGAAGAATATAATTTCCTGTCTGCATATCAGATATATACAGACCATGACCTGGATAATGTCCTGAAAGTATTAGCAGGTCAGGCAAAAGCGCTGAGACAGGAGAAAAGGCAGCTAAAAGACTTGGAAGATGCCAATCCAGAGGCATTTGCCCTGTGGGAACAAATACAGGAACTGAGTATAGAAGTTTCTCTGTATGAAGAGGGGTATCAGGAGTTCAAAGGAGAATATCAGAGGTCAGAACAGTTGAAAAAGCAAATGTCTGATTTAGGCATTTCTTTTTCGGAGACGGTTCAGTTGTTCCAGGATTCCCAGGGGAAAATCCGCCGCATAGACGAAGTTTTGGCGGGGGTGAAAAGGCAGCAGAGAATAGGAAAGAAAATCCTGCAGGAACAGAAGGAGCGATTGCAAAGTAAAAAACAGCATATAGATAAAGGAAGGGGAGAACCGCATTATGATTTATGAAAATAAAAAAATAGAAGCACTGGCATCGGAAGTGACAGGATATCTACAGAAATACAGCCTGGGAGAAGCCTATATCGAGAGTTTTCGAGAGCGTGTACCTGCAGGTATGAGGATTCCGGGGATCAAGGAAGTTTTGGGCAATCACCAGTTAAGGAATAATCTTACCTGTTTTCTGCTATACCGCTCTTCTCTTTTACCAGAATCAGCCAGAAAACAGGGTATCAGCCTGACAGACAAAATAGACGCGGTCGGTACGGTAAGAGAAGCGGATAAGCATGGAGAAAAACAGGAATTGGCATGGGAAATAAACGAAGTAATGAAAAATGTAGCTTTTCCCTTTTATATTGAAGCCGGATATGCAAAAGCCTGGGATGACCAGTCTGACCCTGTGAGACGTATCTACAGGGATATTGGAATTAAAGAGAAACGTCAGAGTATGATCGACTGTCTGGAATCTGCGCTGGATAAAGGATATGGGGCCGGAAAAAGGATTTCAGATATGATTGCGTCCCTGGAAAAGATTGCTGATAAAGTTCCGGATCGTTTAAGTAAGGGACGGTAGAATATATAATTTGAGAGGAAAATATGAAATATCAGTTTTTAGATAATGCAGGGAATGTGACAGAAGCAGAGCAGGAAAGTTATGCTGATGCACAAAGTTATGCTGAAAGTCATAACCTTATGTGCCTTTCCATGCCATATGATTTATTTGTTTCATCTTTTCGGAAAAAAATCAAGCTGTTAGAAAGTCATGCACAATACAGTTGGCTGTCAGAATACGCAGAAAAAATAATCCGTATGAATCAGGGCTTTGGTTATCAGGCGATTGCTGCAAATGATTTTATGGAAAAAATAATCATAATGCCGTTAGCAGACTTGCAGGGCTGGCTTGAGGAAAATGCGATTTCAGAAGGAAAAAAGGGAACCGTAAAACCGTATCAGCAAAAAATGATAAATGGTCTTACTGGATCAGAGAAGGGGATTACCATTGAAATTCCTGTTGGAATGGGGAAGGCTAAGAGCAATTTGCAAAACAATGCAACTAAAAAAGCGAGGAAAGGCAGGTAAACAACAATTTTAGAAATAAGACCATTAAATGAACAAGAGAGGAAGTATGCTTATCCACAAAGTACGCAGATTGATGGGCTGACAGGTAATATTGGGTTTGCGCAGGGATTTTTTTTCCGGAATGTGAAAACATTTTTAATTGTCTGGCCTGATCACCGGGAACATATGAGAACACCGGAGTTTAAAGAAGAGTTTGACCAGGTTATCGAGGCTCTGCGTTCTGATCGTTATGAAGGGATATTGGAGGACAGATTTGGGGCAGTGAAATATGGAGGCAATCATCCAGGCAGTGCCTTCGAAGGGAAATATAACACAGAATATGGGATTCGTGTGGACACAGATGAACATATCTATTTATTACGTTGCGATGCGTTCCGTATGAATTTCTACTGCTCCTGTTATGAGGGAAAGCGGCTTGACGAGCACATTAGGAGGGCAGAACGAGGGATACGGTTTGTTGACTATGATGGTGAGGATTTATTCCGTATTCCGGATGGGGAAAAAATTGTAGTGACTACAAAATTGAATGAGGCTATTGAACACAAATGCCGTTACATTGATGACGAACATGTTGAGGTAGGGAGTAATCTTTACCATATAAATGAGTTCGAAGAAAAAATGCACAGGAATGGAGCCGTGTATAGACCACTGCGAGAGAAAGCCGTAGAACGGCAGGAAGTGCAGGCTGGTGGAAAGAAGAATAGGGTGGATTCTCAAAAAGTGAGATGAGAAATTTGAAGCAGAGACAGCCGATTGGACTGTCTTTTTTAATGCAGGAGGATATGAGACATGACGGTAGAAGAGCAGAAGTATGTTGAGGAATGCCGTAAAAAGCTGGGACCGGAGCAGGTTCAGGTCATACAGATGGCATTTAAATATGGGTTAGGCATTAAAGATGTGCGGCGGCTTGCAATCCCGAAGCTGAACGCGGAGCAGATGCGCCAGACAGTTTATGCAGTTCTCGAAAATGTTGACAGTGAATTGATCGAATTGTGCTGTCAGGGGACATTTGACCAGTATCAGATTCCAGAAATTGTTTCTGGATCTGTTTCCGGGCTTACGAAAGAGGAAATATTGTCCTATGCGACACCGGACCTCCCGGCCAGCCGTATGAAAAAAATGAGAAGCCAATTGATCGAAGCGAAAAAAAACGCAAGTGATACAGCGGAGGGGACCGCTTTTCGGGAGTACACAGAAAATCTCATCAAAATGATGGAGACGTCCCTACAGCAGTTTAAGGAGAACAACGAAAAATTTGAAGTGCTTTCGTCTCTGGTCAAAGAGCATGTCCTGGATGAAAAAAACCAGGAAATCAAGGATTTATATGACAACCTGAAAGAAAAGGACAACCTGATTAAGAAACTGCAGGAGGAAGCAGCCGGGCGGGAGGCACAGATAAAAGATCTGGAAGCGAAGCTGTCAGATGTTAAAGTGCAGACAGTACAGGGGGCTGAAAAATCTATTGAAATTGAGAGGGCAGGAAAAAAGCCTGTACCTACGTCATATTGGAGACCGGAGCCGCCACAGACAGCGAAAAAAACACTTTTGGATAAGTTGTTTCCACAGAAGACGCCGGATATTTTGGACAAGATTGCAGCGGAAGGGCTGTCTTCGGAGCAGCTTGAAGAAATCCGGTCTGCATTTGATTCCGGCCTGTCAGATATGGAAGTGATGCGGATCATCAAGAAGGATCTGACTGCCGATAAAATGCGGAAAATGCGTGAGATTATGATGCTGGTGCGTGAGAGGAGGCTTGCTGATGAGTGAGGCATTCAATATCAAGATGGTCCGGGAATGCTATTATATGATGCAGTTGATGGAACAGCAGGACTTTACATTTACCCAGGATGATAAAAGGCTTCTTTTAGGGTATGCATTTCATCAGCGGGATTTGGATTGTGTGCATGATGCAGTTATCCATATCGCCGCAGTCCGAGAAAAGTCACAGGAGGATCTGGATTCCGGTATCATTGAGCAGTACAGTATACGCGGCAAAAGTGAACTGCAGGGAAAGATCGTGGAATACATCATCCAGTTGGAGGTTGCAAATATTAACCAGGAAAGAGCAAACAAACTTCTGATGGAGATCCTGCGTGATAAAAATGTGGACTACGAATTGGACCGTATGATAACGGAACTGCAGAAGCAGGACGAGGAGAAGAAAAGGGAAAATGAAGTGTCCAGGAGGTGAATGAAATGGGAGAAATACAGGAAGCAACCCAAATCCTGCGGGTATCCTTCGAGGGTATAGAAATTTTTATGAAGATTATCGGCGGAGGGATACATACTGCAAAAGATATCGGGAAAATCTTTGGTAAGCTGGTGGAGATGGAACGGTTATACGGAAGAACAAGTGTAAAAGACCTTCTGAAAACTGGGGGAGACCTACAGGTTTTTCGATTTGACACGGTTGATATCCAAAAAGTTAAGAAACTGGCGGATAAGTATAAAATCCGTTATGCCCTTCTGCCAGATATAAATAAAGCGGACGGCAAGAGTGAGATATTATTTCATTCTGATGCTACGCCACGGGTGAACCAGATCATAGGGGAAGTGTCCGGCGGCAGGATTGAATCCATACAGGACTATATTGATAATGGGGAAGAAAATGAGCTGAAGGAAACATATGGGATAGAAAAGGGGGGAAAAGAGAACCCAAACGGGGAGATCGCCCATAAAGAACCGTCCATTTCTCCGTTTGGATTCCGAGCAGTTGGTACTTTTCTGGCAGAGACACCGGGGGCAAGTGTTGGGGAGATCAGCAATGCGATTGATATGCCTTGGGCGGAGGTGGAGCCAATACTACAGCATATGGAGGACCTGGGAATCCTGGAAATCAATGAGGAAGGCAGTACAGCCTTTAAAATGGATACAGGAGAGTTCGATGAATATGTCAGACTTGATAAATGGCAGAAGACCGAGGCGATGGAACCTATCATACAGGGGATGGGGCAGCCCCAGAAAACAGAGCAGATGTCTGAAATGAATGACCGGCAAAAGAAGGTACTGCAGCATGCGAAAGAGGCTTCGAAAGGTGATCCCAATATCCATCAGATATTTATTGCCCGAAGTCTGGCTGTAGAAGAAACTGACAACAGGATCCTCACACGGATTCCGGGTAAACGGAATGAATATCTGTGGATTGAGAAAAATGCAATCTCCCATATCAGTGAAGAGAAGAGGACGATATTTGCCAGCCTTCAAAAAGATAAGGACTACAGCATTGTGAATAATGAAGGCCGGGTTATTGGAAAACGGACGGGAGAACAGCTATACAGCCAGAGTTATGATCCGGTCCTGAAGGAAACCAGGGACATGCTGTACAGGAAAAAAGAAGAAACGCGGAAACGGCAGATGGCCTCCCAGATGAAAAAGCGGGGAGGGAGATAGTGGAAAGTAAGAAAAAAACTCCTGTCTGGCTGCTTGTGCTTGGCGGGATATTGGCCGCATATGGCGGTTATCTGCTCAATGGAATCTGGGAAAAGGGTATTGATATCAATACTTTTATGGAGCGCCTTAATCTGGTGATGGCACATCCCATTGGGAATTACTTTAATGGCACAACCTTAAAAGGGATATTATTGGCAGAGTTTGTATATGTTATCGCTATTGCCATGTATCTGACCAGCAGAAGAAACTATATGCCGGGAAAAGAATACGGAACTGCTGTTTTTGCAAATATCAACCAGGTAAACCAGGCGCTGTCTGAAAAAGATGAAACAGAAAACAGGATTTTGAGTCAAAATGTCCGTATGCGAATGGATACCAGGAAAACCAAATTAAATTTGAATACGCTTGTCATCGGAGGCAGCGGGGCGGGAAAATCTTTTTACTTTGTTAAGCCGAATTTATTACAGCTTAACCGTTCCTCTTACATAATCACTGATCCAAAAGGCGAAATTTTAAAAGCCTGTGGAGGTTTTCTAAAAGAGCACGGTTATGTCGTCAAGGTTTTGAATCTGCTGGACATGGAAGAATCCGATTGTTATAACCCATTCATGTATATTCGTAGGGAATCCGATGTGGTGAAACTGATTACAAACCTGATCGCAAACACAACACCAAAAAACTCCCAGAGTAATGATCCGTTTTGGGAAAAAGCAGAGTCGTTATACCTTCAGGCTCTGTTTTATTATGTGTGGCTGGAATGTCCCAGAAGTGAACAGAATTTTTCCACGGTATTAAAACTTCTGGGGGAGGCAGAAGTAAGAGACGATGGTTCTCCATCTGATCTGGACCGAAGGATTAAACGGCTTGAGCGGAAAAAGGGCAGTAACCATCCTGCTGTGAAACAGTATTACAAAGTAATCAGGGGAGCGGCAGACACGGTGCGAAGCATCGTGATCAGTGCCAATTCCAGGTTGGCATTTTTGGAAAACCCACAGATACTGCGTATCTTGGACCATGATGATATGAATATTCCGGAAATTGGTGTAGGCAGGAATGGAGATGGAAAGACAAAGACCGCTCTTTTTTGCGTGATACCAGATTCGGACAAAACAAATAATAGTATTGTAGGACTGCTTTACAGCCAGATTTTCCAGGAATTATATTTTCAGGCGGATTTTATCTATGAAGGCAGGCTGCCTATCCATGTGACCTTCATGCTTGATGAGTTTGCAAACGTCGCGTTACCGGATGACTTCTGTTCCCTGCTTTCAACAATGAGAAGCAGGGAGATCAGTTCTATCATCATAATACAGAATCTGGCGCAGATTAAGGCGCTATTTGAGAAAACCTGGGAGGTGATTCCAGGAAACTGTGATACACTGGTGTATTTGGGTGGAAATGAACAAAGCACTCATGAGTACATTTCCAAAATGCTGGGAAAGGCTACGATAGATAAACGCAGTTCCGGGGAGACGAGAGGAAAAAATGGAAGCAGCAGCCGGAATTTTGATGTCTTAGGGAGAGAACTTTTGACACCGGATGAAGCACGTAAATTAGATAATAAAAAGTGCCTGATCTTTATCAGAGGGTTTGACCCCATTATAGACTCAAAATACAATACGCCGGGACATAAACTTTACGGAGAGACATTCGATGGGGGCGCGCCGCCCTATCATCATACTCCTAACCGTAAGGATAACGTGATACCTACATGTGAATTGCTGAATCGCAAGTCATTTGAATATTATGAACGGCAGCGGGACCAGGGGCTTAATGTCCATATTGATGAAATAACATTGGATGAATTACTGGCATTGCAGGAACCGGATATGCCAGCAAAGGTATTTTCTGAGGATGAATTAAAGAAAAACCGGAAAATCTCTGAAATAGATAATCTGGAAAAACCAGATTCTGGACAGGATTCCGGGCAGATTACAGAAGAACAATTCAACGAAGCGCTTCTAAATGAGAATTATTCATTGGAGCAGTTAGAAGAAATACGTCTCGGACTGGTAGGAGGACTTTCTTACCAGGATATTTTAACTCACTTCAAAGCTGAAAGCAGTGCTGGTGAAATGCGGGAAATCCGCGGACAATTGACTGGGCTGCCAGAATCTTGATTTTTCCATATTTCTTTTGCCTAAGAGCAGATATATGGGAGTCTGTTGCAAACCAGAGGACGCAAGCATTAGGTTCTTTTATGCCTGTTTTTTTTTGCGCCCTTTTTAAGAAAGGAGAATTATAAAAATGAAGAAATTAACTGAAAAGAAGAACAGCATTAAAAAAATGATTGACAAAGCAGGAAAGGTAGCCGCAGGCGCTGCCTTTGCAACGGTACTCTGGACGACAAATGTATATGCGTCCGGGGCGGATGTAGTCACTGCACCACTTAATAATCTTAAAAATCTTGTGATTGCGATTATCGGAGCGGTCGGCGTGATTATCCTCGCAAAAAACGTAATGGAATTTGCACAGAGTTATCAGCAGCAGGATTCGAGTAGCATGAACTCCGCAATCAAAGGAATTGTGGCAGGCTTGATCATGGCAGGTATTAGTACGGTCTTAACTTTCCTGGGAATCAGCTAATGGAGGAAAAATCATGCTTAAATTACTACATGTGTCTTTTTTGATTGAAATAGAAGGCCGGCGGGGTGAGACCGTGCAAGAAGGGGGGAATCCGAAATTCAGGAAAGAGTGTAAAGATTTATTTACCGATATGGGATTCCATGTGAAAGAAGCATGTAAAGTACGTGAAGCGTTCAGAAATTTACACACCAGCTTAGGCTTAGAAACAGACGATGACCTGGTACAGCGGGGGGATGAATGCCTGCGAATCATGGAGCAGTCAATAGACGGAAACCTCTTTTCCAGTTCACTTTCTGAAATAGAAGAAAAATTGCAGAGTGGGAAAACATTCCACTATAAGGCTCTGAAAAGTTATGGAACGGTTTACATACCATCGACTATTGAGGCAAGGGACTATTATAACAAACATCTGGATGCCTATGAGAAAACGGTGATTCAGTTTATGGAAATATCCCACGAGAGGTTGAATGCAGCCTGGATTTCGAATCCGGTGCCGTATTATAAGGGTGATATCCGTATTTGTCTGGGTCATGATGTCATCTATTTTTTCAGTTTCAAGATAGATGAAGTGCTGAAAGATATGGTAAACAAAGGATTGATCATATCCGATGGCGCACAAGTAGCGCCGCGTTTTGCTCTTCCAGAGTCTTACCAGGAAAATAAACGTGGTTATCCGTACAGGAAGGGAAGGTGACAGTGGTGGGAGAGCAGGGATAAAATTTAGATATTATTATAAAGGAACATTGGTAATGGCAATATCCAAATACAGGAGGTGAGAGTAAATGGATATTTTTAATTTGGGCGAAGCAATCCTGTCACTTCTCGAAGTTGTCTTTGGCTTTTGGAATAGTCAAGTGAATATGGTCTTTGAACTGCTTGGACAGTCTCCAACATCATTTAAAGGCGGCGCCCCGTGGGGAATCATTACTGGAATTGAGCCAATTTTTGTTGCTGTAGGTTCGAGTCTGGTTGTTTTATTTTTTGTGATAGGTTTCTGCTCGGAAAGTATTGACGTGCGGGAGGAAATGCGGTTTGAAGTGATACTCCGTATGCTGATACGGATTGGGATCGCACAGTGGCTGGTGGTTTACAATGTGGACATCATGCGGGCCATATTTACAAGTGTTGGAAATCTTGTCGGCCTGATTGGAGGGAGTGAGGCCACACAGGTTACAATAGACCCGGCGCAGGCAGATATCATAAAAAATCTGGGATTTGTAGAAAGCTTGGTGTTTTTGATATTGGCTGTATTTTTATGTCTTATCATTTTAATATGCGGTTTTTTCCTGATCTACAATGTTTATTTCAGGTTCCTGAAAATCCTTATTGTCGTGCCGTTTGGCAGTATCGCATATGCGACCGTTGCCGGAAATCGTGGAGTAAGTGCGACAAGCGTTCAATTTACGAAATACTTTCTTTCGGTTGTTTTTGAAGCGGTAACGATGGCGTTAGCAATTATCTTGTGTAATGCATTTATCAGTTCAGGGTTGCCCCAGTTCATGGGAAATTATGCGGACTGGACAAAGACTTTGATCTATCTCGGAGAAATGACATTCACAGTTGCCCTTACAGTGGGTAGTGTCAAGGGCGCGCAGAGTCTGACGAGCAAAGCCCTGGGGCTATAAGCAAAGGAGGCCGGTATTATGGAAGCTGCGGCACAGGATAAAGGGATACAGATGACATTATTTGAGTATTTTGCTGACGCAGACCAGTTTTCGTTGGACGATGCAAAAGAATGTGTATATCAGTATGCGGAAAAACAGGTGAAAGAGCCCAGCATCCGGGCGAGAATCTATGAAGGTATCAATAAAGGACTGTTTAAGCGGCTTGGCAAAGGCGTATATACCGTAACGAAGAAAAATGCAGAAGATGAAGATATCACTTGTATGCTGATACAGGGAGATGGCCGTGATATAAGTTTCATTGCGGATAACAGCATTGATGCCATCATCACAGACCATCCCTATCTGCTGAAAAACAGTTTAAAGGGGGGAAACAGAGATTTTGCTTCCTATGACCTGTTTCAATATACACAGGAGGATTTGGATGAAAAATTCCGTGTTCTGAAGAAAGGACATTTTCTCGTGGAGTTTTTACCAGAGGAGAATGGAGATAATTACGAATATCTTTACCAGGTGAAGGCTATGGCGAAGGAAAGCGGCTTTTCCTACTATGCAAAGGTGGCATGGAAAAAAGGAAATTTTGTTGCTAACACGGGCAGGAAGGCGAAAAACACAGAAGATATCTTTTTTTTCAGCAAAGGGCGTGCGAGAGATATGAGGCCAGATGCAAAAAAAGATAAGGCGGAGCCGGGAACCTGCCATTATATGTCAGGCGTGAAGGGGATGCTGCCCACGGCTTTTGACATACAACCGCCCCCAAAGGGGGAGCGTGTACACCAGGCAGAAAAGCCGGTAAAGCTGTTGAAGCAGATCATAGAGTTTGTCACAAACGAAAAAGAGCTGATATTGGACCAGTATGCGGGTTCATTTTCCCTTGCTGAAGCCGCACTGGATCTGGATAGGGATTCCATATCAATAGAGATCAGCCAGGACTATTTTGAAGAGGGAAAAAAGCGGATTGAAAATGTAAAGAAAGGTAAGATGAGGTAAATGGACATAGAGATCAGCAGAGATTTGCAGCATTACAAAGAAAGCTTTGTGATGGGACTAACTGCAAAACAGTTTATATTCAGCGCTCTGTCCCTAGGGGCAGGGGCGGGGGTCGTGCTTGGCCTGTACAATAAGATTGGCATGACATTATCCTGTTATCTGGCAACGCCTATCGTGGTGCCAATAGCATTAACCGGATTTTACAATCACAATGGACTTAGTTTTTGGCAGACTGTCCGGAAAATGATAAAGATGTCTTTTTTTAATAAGCCATGTTTATACAGGTCAACAGAAGATGTGGAGTTGATAAAGGAAGCTTTTGCAGAGGAGCAGAAACTGATTGCACAGCAGCAGAAAAAAGAGGCAAAAGCACATCCTGACGGAAAAGAGGACTTTCATGCAGTAAAGAAGAGAGCAAAGCGGTTAATAATCCTCACTGTAGGAATTTTAACCGTGACAGTGGCAGGGGTTCTTGCCTATAAATTTATGAGATAGATTGAAATAATCCCACTTAAATAGTGGGAAGTAGTTTAGCGACCAGCAGGTTACGGGATTCGTTAAACTACTTACTTCCCGTAGCCTACCTTGAATGAAGGAGGATTACGGAAGTGGGAATTTTTACAGATAGATTTACATTATTAAAAAAGGCAGATAAGCCATTATATACAGCCCCCCAAAGTGTACAGCAGCAGATTGAGATCCTTCGGATCGCGAAGGACGGAATCTTTGAAAATACCAAAAATAGATACAGCAGAGTATACCGCTTTGCAGATATTAATTATGTTACGGTTTCGGAAGGTGATCAATATGAGCTCTTAAAACAGTATTGCAAACTGGTGAATGCGATTGATGTTGCATTTAAAATCACCATTTACAATAAAAACAAAGATATGAGCCAGTTCAGGCGTAATGTCCTGATCCCGGATAAGAATGATGGTTTTGACCATCTGCGTGATGTTTATAATGACATTGTAGAAGAACGGATCGTAGCGGGAAAACAGGGAATTGAGCAGGAGCGTTATCTAACAGTCACCGTTGAACGAAAAGACTATGAACAGGCAAAAGCATTTTTCAATACTTTTGAAGGGGGGATGCAGCAGGAATTCCAGGAGATAGGTTCTAAGCTGGAGCCGCTTGATGCGGCAGAACGGCTCCGTATCCTTTATAATTTTTACCGGATTGGCGAGGAGGAAACTTTTTCGTTTGATTTTGACGAATATGTGAAAAGCAAAAAGGACTACAAAAATGATATTTGTGGTTCCATGATTAAGTTTTTTCCCAACGAATTTGAAACAGATCGGAAAGTATGCAGGGCTATTTTTATTAAGCGCTATCCTACAAGCCTGCCAGATACTTTTGTGAATGAGCTTACCGGCGTGCCAGTCCATAGTATAACATCCATTGACATTGTACCTGTTCCAAAGGACCTTACAACAAAAACCCTGCAAAAAAAATATCTTGGTGTAGAGTCAGATATTTTACGTCAGCAGCGGGTCCGAAATAAGAACAATGACTTTGCATCTGAAATCAGCTACGGAAAGAAGGTAGAAAAGAAAAATCTGGAAGCGCTGATGGACGACGTCCGGGAAAATGACCAAAATCTGTTCTTCAGCGGTGTCAATATGGTCCTGATCGCTGACACCAGGGAAGAACTCGACAGTATCACAGAGACAATCCAGACGATTGGAAATAAATATCTCTGCAACATGGAGATCCATCACCTGCAGCAGCGAGAGGCGTTAAATACTGCATTACCGGTTGGGGTACGCCAGGTAGAAACGATGCGGACGATGCTGACACGGGATATCGCGGCTTTAATGCCATTTAACGTACAGGAAATCTATGAGCCGTCCGGCTTATGTTATGGGATGAACCGAATCTCAAAAAACCTGTGCGTTGCAGACCGGAAAAAGTTGACCAATGGCAATGCCATGGTATTCGGAGTGCCTGGCAGCGGAAAATCATTCTTCTGCAAGTCCGAAATGCTTGGCGTTTTTTTAAAGACCGATGATGATATCCTGGTCATCGACCCGACGCTCGAATACTTTGATATTGCCAGGAATCTGGGCGGTGAATGCCTTAACCTGTCAAATTATACTCAAAATTACATCAACCCTCTGTGGATTGATGTGGACCAGTTAGACCTTGCCGACAGTAAGGGGCTGATCCGTGAAAAAGGGGAGTTCATGCTCGGACTGTGCGAACAGGCTATGTTAGATCTGCTGAACAGCCGCCATAAATCCATCATTGACCGCTGTATCAGAAAGTTATATCTGGATATTGCTATGAGCAAGGAAAAATATATTCCGGTGATGTCGGATTTTTATGACCTTTTAATGAAGCAGCCAGAGGAAGAAGCCAGGGATATTGCCCTTGCCTTGGAGTTATTTGTCAATGGTTCTTTAAATATCTTCAACCACCAGACAAATATAGACGTTGATAACCGTTTCGTTGTCTATGGCATTCGTGATCTGGGAAAGGAACTGAGTGCAATCGCCATGCTGGTAATGCTCGAGAACGTCAAGACGAGGATCGCCAGAAATGCGGAGAGAGGGAGGGCGACATGGTTATACATAGATGAATGCCATGTGCTGTTAGGAACGGGAGAGCATTCCGGACACAGTGAATACTCTGGAAAATTCCTTTATTCCCTGTGGAAAAAGGTAAGAAAGCAAGGCGGGCTTTGCACGGCCTTGACACAGAATATTACCGATATGCTGCAGAGCTATACGGCTGTTACGATGTTAGCCAACTCGGAATTTGTGGAGAGATTTCCTGAGTTTTCCTTATTTTACAGGCTTTTTAGCCCCTTAGATAGTGAAATGATATGTATTTTCCCTTATTTTTACCCTTGTGAGGAATCCGCAAGGGAAATAAGGGAAATTTTTATTTAAGCGTTGCTCGCTACTTTATCAAGAAGTCTTGCGGAATCCCGCTTTGCTTTTCTTGTTGAGTGAGCGTAAATGTTCATTGTGGTACTGACATCGGAATGTCCTAACAGTTCCTGTACATCTTTCGGAGCAGCTCCATTCGAGAGCAGGTTGCTGGTGTAGGTATGTCGTAACTGGTGAAAGTGAAAATCTTCAAATCCTTCCAGCTTTTTTGATACTGACCTGCAAGCAATGCCGAGTGTACTCGGCAGTTCCAGACTGCCATCCGGTCTGAGGCAGACAAAGGATATTTCTTTATAATCTGCCGGGACTTCCTGTGTTCCGTCAAGGTGATAGTATTCATAATACACCCTGTTTTTCACATGCACCTCTTTGTAGTAGTTGCGGTGGTAAAGTTCCCCGTACTGCATCCGGCTTTTCAGTTGTTCCCGTCTTGCTGCTTTCAATATTTCAGTCAGCGTATCTCCAAAATCAACAATCCTTACTTTCTTTCGCTTGGTCGTTCCAATCACATTTTTATGCTTTGCACCGTCGTAACGGATACTTCTTTTAATGGTCAGGCATTGATCTTCAAGGTTGATGTCCTGCCATGTAAGACCACAGGTTTCACCGATGCGAAGTCCTGCATAATATGCAATCTGAATCGGCAGGATCGCAGGTGGATTTTTCTTTTCCAGATACTTGATAAGTCGCTCATAATCCTCATGTGAAATCGGCTGTGTGCCATCTTCGACTTCATCATCGGAAAAGAGGTCAACTTCCTCTGCCTGTTTTTTCAGCTTAATATACTGCATCGGATTGAAACTGATTAACTGTTTTGGAAATACTGCAAAACGGAATGACTGCTGCAACACTGCGGAAAAAGAATGGATATAATCTTTACTGTATCCTTTTCTCACTTTTCCGTCTGGAAATTCGCCACCGAATGTAAGCAGATCAAGAAATGCCTGTAAATGTTCGGCAGTAACTGTTTTCAGTTTACGGTCTGCAATCGGGTGTTTCTTAGTGCAACGGATTGCACTGAGATAATTTTCCACTGTGCCATTACTGAGTGTTCCGGTTTTCAGTTCTTCTTCTGCCCACATGTCCAGAAGTTCACCTACGGTAAGGTTATCTGCTTTTGCAACAAATTTCTTATCTTCGTAATCTTCCAGTGCCTTGCGGAGAAGTTTTTCTGTCTCACTTTTGCTTTCGGTTCCGGCATATTCTTTCTGAACCATTTTGCCGCTTGCGTCCTCTACATAGAAGCGGTAGTACCATTTCTTTCCTTTCTTTCTAACAGATCCTTTTGCCATAATCGTATGTCTCCTTTCGATATCAGACAATCGGAACTGCTGAAATGCTTCTTGCGTGTAAGTATATCATAACTCCGATTATCTTACTATACCGATTCAGAATCCTCGTACATAACTTCGGATAAAAGATTTGCAAGCCGTTGTTCTGCTGTTTCCGGTTTCTTGGAATAGAGCCTTACAATATCTGCCATGTCATTCAATGCGTTGACAGTATGGGTGATCTCCCTGAGAAACATGATCTCGTTATATTCATCATTCGATTCAAACCCCATTACTTTTGCAATGTCCGCTTCTTTGGTATTGCCTTTGTAATTCTTGCAGGCGAACTGGAACGAATCCAAAAACAGTTCATATTGTTTCAACATTAACAGCAGTAGGTCTTTGGAAAAAGCATCTTCTGTTTTCGTAAGGTCAAGAGGTAACTGTTTGAGAATATCCGTCATGGCATCACGAATCTGTAATTCTCTTTTATCCGTAATGTCGGTTTCATATTCGTCCGTTTCCCCTCTGAGCCATTCCACAGATACATGGAGAGCTTCTGAAAGACCTTCCAGCACCATTTTCTTTGTATTGTCAATCGTTCCGGCTTCATATCTCTGAATCGTAGATGCAGTCACACCCATCTTTTCAGCGATATAAGGCTGTGTCAGATTCAATTCTGTACGGCGCTGTTTTGCCCTGCTACCGATCAGCTTGCGTAATTCTTTATCTTTCATGCTGATGTGCCTCCTTTTTCGGTATGTCATTACTATACCACATAACAAACAATATTGCAATATGCAATTAAACAATAAATAATATAATTTCGTAATGCTTGACAAGATGATATAAACACGCTATACTGACAGCACAAAAGAAATTGCATAATGCAATTTATAAGGAGGTGGTCACATGACGCAAAGAAAGATTGCCTTATCTATTGAGGAAGCTGCGGATTATACGGGAATCGGCAGGAACACCCTGAGAAAACTGGTGGAGTGGAAGAAACTTCCGGTATTAAAGGTCGGGAGGAAAGTCCTGATTAAAACGGATATGCTGGAACTTTTCATGGAAGCCAATGAGGGCAGGGACTTAAGGGATAAAGGAAATGTGAAAGCCGTCACAAGAAACGGTTCCACTTAAAAAGGCGGTTCCCGAAGAAACCGCCAAAGGTTTTATCAGACCGAAGCCATGATATACCTACACGCAAGCAGATTATACCATGTACTTCGTCTGACAGACAACAGGAAACTTATGTTTGGTAGAAAAAAGAAAGGACGATGATATTTATGGCAAGATCAACAAAGAGTTATGAGGAGCGTCTGCTCCAGTTGGAAAAAAGAGAACAGGAAAGCCTTGAAAAAGCGAAACAGTACGCAGCACAGAAACGGGAACTGAAGAAACGTCAGAAAGATGTGGAAACAAAAAAACGAACCCACAGGCTCTGTCAGATTGGCGGTGCGGTGGAATCAGTGATTGGTTCTGCGATTGAGGAAGAAGATATTCCGAAGCTGGTCGGCTTCTTAAAAAGGCAGGAAGCAAATGGGAAATTCTTCTCAAAGGCAATGCAAAAAGAGCCAGTTGCGAATACGGAGGAAGTGTAATGCCGGAGGGAGTGGAGTTTCCATTCCCTTCATTGCTTTTTTATGAAGGGCGCACTTATGGACAACCAGAGGTCGTCCGTATAAGTTTGCCACAGGTGGCAACCGGTCTGCGCTAACGCTTGCCGGGCTCGTTCCGTCGGCGGGCATTTCATGCAGACCTGCTCATGTCGCAGGAGGCACTCTTCGCCAGAGGGGCGCATTCCATGCAGGCTGTTATGCACAGAGCACTCTTACGCAGAGGGCGTTCCGGCAGATACCATTCTCTTTTACAGGAAATGTTAACTGCCGGAAATCAATGCCGGGTACGGCAGAAAGGGGGGAAACGGATCATGGCGATCTTTCATTATACGGTAAAGATTGTCGGACGCAGCAAAGGGAAATCCATCATATCAGCGTCTGCCTATCTCAATGGTGATGTAATGAAAAATGAAGAAACAGGCAGGATCAGTTACTACACTTCCAAAAGAGAAGTTGTTTATACCAGTTTGATGATGTGTGAAAATGCACCGCAGGAATGGCAGAATGTACCTGCCGAAAATATCAAACGGTTTCAGAAATCTGTCCGGTATAAAAGGGCAGACAACAAAGAAGTTGTACTGGAGAAATTCAAACTTACTTTTCAGAAACAGTGCTTATGGAATGAAGTTTTGAAGATTGAGAAAAGTTCAGACGCACAGCTTGGCAGATCGTTTGAGTTCTCACTTCCAAAAGAATGGAATCGACAGGAACAAATTGAATATACAACAGAGTATATTCAGAAAAACTTTGTGGACAAAGGCATGTGTGCAGATTGGAGCATTCACGATAAGGGCGACGGAAACCCGCATGTGCATTTACTTGTAACCATGCGTCCCTTTAATCCCGACCACTCATGGGGAAACAAAGAAGTCAAAGACTGGGAGTTTGTCAGAGATACTGACGGAAATATTGTGGTTGATGAATCCCACCCGGACTGGTGGCAGGATAAAAAGAATCCTGACCGTCATGGAATCCGAATTCCGGTATTGGACGAAAACGGTAATCAGAAAGTTGGTGCAAGGAACCGTAAACAATGGAAACGGGTGCTGACCGATGCTACCGGATGGAACAATCCAAAGAATTGTGAATTATGGCGGAGCGAATGGGCGAAAGTCTGTAATGACCATTTATCAGTAGAACAACAGATTGACCACCGTTCCTATGCAAGACAGGGAAAATTAGAAATCCCTACAATCCATGAGGGTGCTGATGCAAGAAAGATTGATGAGAAATTCCAGAGTGGACAGGTGCAGACAGCTTCATGGAAAGTAGAGGAAAACCAGATCATAAAAAGACAAAATGCACTGCTGAAAAAGATACAGACCAGTTTCGGAAAAGTATCTGGTGCATTATCACAGTGGAAGGAGTGGTTAAATGACCTTAGAAGAAAGCCGGGAAGTCATTCCCATGATGGAGTCAATGATAAACCAGATCGAGGAACAGCAGAACCTTATGGCAGAGATGGTACAGGAATTACAGGAACGGGACAGACAGCTTCTGTCCTTTCAGGAGCAGAACCAGAGTTTGCAGATCTTAAACAGCGAGTTATCCGGGCTTCTGAATCTTTTGCCAGATACAGAAGAACTGCTCTCCCAGATCGAACAGCAAAAAGTCAGAATCGAACAGTTGGAAAACGAGAATCAGCAATGGCAGGAATTAACGCAGAAGCTGAACAACGAGAACAGCTTATTACTGACATTAAACAGCAGATAGAGAAAGCGAGGGATATTGATGAACGAATGCGTAAACTTAGAGAACGTCGGGCGGGTGGAAGAACTCCTGGCAATGACGGAACAGATGCAGGACGAACTGGATCAGAAAGACCAGACAATTCTGGAACTGAACAGGCAGCTAAACAGATCGCTGACCTTGAACGAGAAATTGAACAGCGAAAACAGAGCCGAGAATATCGAAGCATTGCGGACAAAATTAAAGCAAACAGAGGAACAATTAACCAGCGAGACAGACAGCAGGAAAAGAGCCGACGCAGAAGTCGTGGCATGGAAATTTAAGTACGAAAAAGCGGAGCAGGCAAAACGCTATGCACAGACACACCAAAAGACGGTAGAGGTGCCTGTCGAGAAAAAAGTGCCTTATGAGAAATGCGATAACTGTGACCGTACTGCTTATCAGAAAGCAAAAGAAAAATGCGATAATCGAAAAATTCAGTTGGAGAAAAAATATAAACAAATGACAACAGGTTATGAAAGCCTTATGTTCCTGTTGGCATGGTACAGCATAGCAACTACACTGTTCACAGCTATCCTTTCTCCGGTTTTTCTTAACGACTGTATCACCTTTTTCGGTACGATTGGTAAAGGAATCATAAACCTGTTTCGAGAATTTGTTACAGGAGCAGATTCTTTCGGACAGTTAAGCAATGGAATCTCAAACAGTATCGTTTCCGGGATTGTGTACTGGCTGATCGCGGCTATTGTTATGGGAATTTTATTCATTATAACGGGATTCCTGATAATTGGGATTGGCTATCAGGTGGGAAAAATCTACCGGAAATATTGTTGGGATATCATCAGCATTATGGTGGCAATAATGAGTACAGCTATCGTAATCTACTTTGGCGAATGGATAAAATCTGTCATTCCGATAAACCTCATTGTACTGTTACTACTTGTATATGTGGTCTATATTGGAATTCGATGTTATGTAAAAGACTGGCGAGAAGAGCGGGGATATTATTAAGAAAAACACAGGGAGATGTCTTTATCTTCCTGTGTTAAAAATGAAGCATTGATTATTTTTATATGAGAGGGATTATCGGACAGACCTATATCGTGTTACAAAGTGTTGTAAAGCCTGCAATTTCGTGATTTTTAAAATTGACCGTTTTATAGGATAGTATAAAAGTTTGTTAGAGAATCTTAAAAATAAACATTAAAATTATATAAATCACCACTATTATAGGATACTATAAAAAATAATTCAAAACAAGTCTTTTATTTTTTAAAGAGTGATATTGTAGGATTACAATACATGTATGAAACCAGATAAGGAGAAAACGTAAATTGTGTTAATGATAGCAGACATGAGTATGGAGTGAATATCTTATTTGGAGGAAAAACAAATGGTACAATCAATCTTTGAGGAAATGGGCGGCAGATACGAACGGCAAGGCGAATACATTTTACCCTGCCTTACCATACCACCCGAAAAGGAACAGTCGATAGACTTATTCGGACGGCGGCACTTGGACTATCTGCGGGAGTACCGCAAAATTACATACACCAATCTTCTCACAAGCGGCAGGCTCAATGCTTACCTTGCCGACATTGACAGACAGGCACAGGAACACTTTGAACGGCTCATAGAGGGCATGAAGCAAGCACAGGGCATAACGGAATGCCTAAAGGAAGAAAACGCCTTAGAATGGACTGGAAGAACGAATAACATAAGGGCTTGTGCGAGGGAGATTGTGGGGAAAGAAATTATTTTTGCATAAACAGATGATTAGTGGCAGGGTGAAATCCTGCCGCTTTTTCTGCTTTAGTTTGTCAGCTTGACAAATAAAGGGTTAAGGAATATAATTAAATTCAGTTTTATACAAGGAGTTAATAAATATGCGGCAAGGTATTCTTAAATAAACTGTCAATTTGATAGTGGGAACAAAAGTAGCAGTCTCGTTTCACTTTTAATATGGGGCTTAGTTTTTTGTACCCAGTTTAAGAATACTTTTATCATGTAATTTTATATGCCCGAAAACATATAAGTGTTTTGGGGCTATTGGAGTTATTTACCCAGTGATAGGAGTATTTATCACTGGGTATTTTTATGCCCTTTTTTGGGTGTTAATAGGAGGAAAATCACATGAAAATAATTAACTTAGGCATTCTGGCTCACGTTGACGCAGGAAAGACAACCTTAACGGAGAGTTTATTGTATACCAGTGGTGCAATTGCAGAACTAGGGAGCGTAGAT
>NZ_JANFYJ010000190.1:0-367 GCF_024460495.1 Hungatella sp. SL.1.14
GGTACAGCAGAGCTGTGTGGAATGGGGATAAAAGACGCTTTGAGATCAGGGATGTGATCGGCCCGGATGAATATACAGAGCATGTGGACAACAACGCGTATACCAATTATATGCCTTTGAAAACGTAAAAGCGGCAGGACAGGTGCTGGCCTCCTGGGACAATCCCCTCGCAGATTCCTGTCGGAAAGAGGGATGGAGTGAGCGTTTTGACCATTTTCTGCGGCATCTCTATCTGCCGGAACCGAATGAGGAGAAACTTATTCCGCAGGATGATACCTTTCTCAGTAAAAAGAAGCTTTCCAATATTGAGAAATTCAGGAACGCGGATGTACGCCAGCTGATCTTAAAAGATTACCGCAGGAACCAG
>NZ_JANFYJ010000191.1:0-366 GCF_024460495.1 Hungatella sp. SL.1.14
CAAACGGCTGGGGGTACCTTCGGAGCCCCTGGACGGGCGGTCACGGCTGGCCCTGCTCCACAGCCAGATGCACCCCGCCAGCCGGGAGCCGTTCCGCTTCTCCTGGCAGGACATTCCCAAAACAGGGCTGGGTACCAAAGACTATATCGCCCCGGACAGCTTCGACTTTAGGCAGTCCCGCCTGTTCCGGCTGGGCCAGTATTGGGGCGCGGCTTCCTATTTGCAGATCATGGCTTCGGAGCTCTCCGATAAGCTCCTGGCGGAAATCCTGAAGCTGGACGCAGAGCTGACCGTGACCATGCACATCCAGACGGTGGATCAGCTCAAGGCCATTAAAACGGTAAAAGGCAAGCTGTCCGACATTGG
>NZ_JANFYJ010000192.1:0-364 GCF_024460495.1 Hungatella sp. SL.1.14
CTCCCCTACCCACACCTCATCGCCACCCTTTTCAACGGATGTGCGTTCGGTCCTCCATTTCCTTTTACGGAAACTTCAACCTGGACATGGGTAGATCACCCGGTTTCGGGTCTGCCTGAACTGACTCTACGCCCTATTAAGACTTGGTTTCCCTTCGGCTCCACACCTTAAGTGCTTAACCTTGCCAGTCCCGGCAACTCGCCGGACCGTTCTACAAAAAGTACGCGGTTCCACCTGAAATGTGGTTCCACAGTTTGTAAACACAGGGTTTCAGGTTCTTTTTCACTCCCCTCCCGGGGTTCTTTTCACCTTTCCTTCACAGTACTATGCGCTATCGGTCACTAAGGAGTATTTAGCCTTGGGG
>NZ_JANFYJ010000193.1:0-364 GCF_024460495.1 Hungatella sp. SL.1.14
CTGTATTACCTCGACGTTTTCCATCAGGATTACGTCCGGAAGAATTGCCGTTGCGTGCTTATACACCGCCCACGGCAGGATTCTAAGCCCCTTGCTACGTGGCTGTCCTCCTTTTGCCTTGCTGTGACTGGTGCAATCCGGAGACGCCCACATAAGCGCTACATGGCGGCCAGCAACATATTTTTTAAGATAGACCTTAAATATATCCTCGGTCAGATGCAGCGTATCCGGATGATTAACTTTGTGCATTCGGATCGCCTGCGGATCATGATTGATAGCTATATCAACCGGCCGTCCCAGTGCCATCTCTATTCCTACACTTGCCCCGCCACCTCCGGCAAAGCAATCTATAAGCAAGTCTTTC
>NZ_JANFYJ010000194.1:0-359 GCF_024460495.1 Hungatella sp. SL.1.14
AAAAGCATCATTTCTGGAACTGTTAAAACGTATTGGTCCGGGTATCATTCTGGCGGGGGTTGTAATCAGGCCCGGAAATATCACCACATCTGCGATGTTGGGATCCAACTATGGATACTCAATGATATGGCTTGTCGTTCCCATTGCATTTATGGGCATCACATTCATGCTGACGACATACAGGATCTCCATGCTTACGGGAATGCCGGTGATTCATGCCATCCGCCATTACTATGGAAAAGGGGCGGCGGTCATTGTCGGCATGGCTACATTTTTCGCGTGCCTGTTCTTTATAATGGGAAATATAACAGGATCGGGAGCCGGTATGAATCTGATCTTCGGAATGAACTGGAAGCTGG
>NZ_JANFYJ010000195.1:0-357 GCF_024460495.1 Hungatella sp. SL.1.14
AGCTCGATCCCCCTTGCCGTGATCTCATCCATAAAGTCCATCAGGCGGACGTGATAGAGATTCTCATTCTCCTCCCAGCTGGGAATCTGGATCTTCAGCATTTTAATCTGGCGGTCACGGACGGTGATCGTAGAATTCCGGTCTATTTTTCCAAGGTTTGCGTGAACCTCACGTACGTAATCCTCCAGGATCTCCACGATCTTATCTTTCTCCTTTTCAATCATGGAGATGTCCACCTCAAGCTTTTCCATCAGGCTTTCATAGGAAGAAAGTACTGTGGTAAGCTGCCTAATCACCTGCTCTGCGCTGCCGGTAAGAAGGAGAAGCGTCTCCAGCGGCTTTTTGAAGAATTCTTCT
>NZ_JANFYJ010000196.1:0-355 GCF_024460495.1 Hungatella sp. SL.1.14
AGAAGTCCAGTGAGATTTTGGCAGAGCAAGTAGGTCAGAGTAAAAACCAGATTTTTCGCTATATTCGTCTGACAGAGCTGATTCCTGAATTGATGGATATGGTGGATGAGAAGAAGGTTGCCCTGAACCCTGCCTATGAGCTGTCCTTTCTCAAAAAGTAGGAGCAGGTAGACCTGTTGGACGCGATGGACAGCGAACAGGCTACCCCTTCTCTTTCTCAAGCCCAGCGGCTCAAAAAATACAGTCAGGAGGGGCATCTGACCCTCGATATGATGCGTGTCATCATGGGTGAGGAAAAGAAAAGCTATCTGGACCGAGTGACATTTACCTCTGACACCTTGCGGAAGAATTTTCC
>NZ_JANFYJ010000197.1:0-353 GCF_024460495.1 Hungatella sp. SL.1.14
GTATACCAGCCTCCAAATGTATAACCCGGGCGGCTTGTGATTCCAAGATCTTTTCCTGCATTCGCAAGACTTTGGCCGCTCAGCACCGTCTCCGTTGCATTTGGCTGTACTTCTGCTGCATCTGCCGCTGCCTTATCATACGTCAGGGTCACCTTTGCATTTGGAATCCACTTCGCATAGACGGTCATGTCGCCAGCAATTGCGAATGCTTCATCAAACGGACTTCCAGCTCCGTTCTCTTCTGTATACCAGCCTCCAAATGTATAACCCGGGCGGCTCGTACTTCCAAGTTCTTTTCCTGCATTTACAAGACTCTGGCCGCTCAGCACCGTCTCCGTCGTATTCGGAAGCAC
>NZ_JANFYJ010000198.1:0-353 GCF_024460495.1 Hungatella sp. SL.1.14
AAAACGGAGCTGGAAAACAGTTCGATGCAGCCTATGTAATAGCAGAAAGCATGACTGTCTATGCGAAATGGACAGCAAATGCTGAAGTAATGCTGACGTATGACAAGGCAGCGGCAGATGCAGCAGAGGTGCTTCCAAATACGACGGAGACGGTGCTGAGCGGCCAGAGTCTTACGAATGCAGGAAAAGAGCTTGGAAGAACGAGCCGTCCCGGCTATACGTTCGGAGGCTGGTATACAGAAGAGAATGGAGCTGGAGAACAGTTCGATGCAGCCTATGTAATAGCAGAAAACATGACTGTCTATGCGAAATGGACAGCAAATGCTGAAGTAACCCTGACGTATGACAAGGCA
>NZ_JANFYJ010000199.1:0-351 GCF_024460495.1 Hungatella sp. SL.1.14
TTCCGAATCAGAAAGCAACCGTTGAAGCTTTAGGTTTAAAGAAGCTTCATAAGACAGTTGAAATGCCGGATAACGGTGCAGTCAGAGGCATGATCCAGAGAGTAAGACATTTAGTAAAAGTTGAAGAAATTTAAGCAGAACAGTAAGGAGGTGCAAACGATGGAATTATCAAATTTACAGCCTGCATTAGGATCCAAACACAGCGACAGTTTCAGAAGAGGCCGTGGCCATGGTTCTGGAAACGGTAAGACTGCAGGTAAGGGCCAGAAAGGACAGAAAGCTCGTTCAGGTGCTCCGAGACCAGGAGTTGAAGGCGGCCAGATGCCTGTATACAGACGTCTTCCTAAGAGA